>PXDM01000216.1 GCA_003565055.1 Paracoccaceae bacterium | reverse complement strand
GCGCATGAGCTGCGTGATGTCGCACCGCTCGGGCGAGACCGAGGATGCCACGATTGCCGATCTGGCGGTCGCCACGAATTGCGGTCAGATCAAGACCGGATCCTTGGCGCGTTCTGACCGGCTGGCGAAGTACAACCAGTTGATCCGCATCGAGGAAATGCTGGGAGAAACGGCCGTCTTTGCGGGCCGCTCGATCCTGCGCTAAGTGCATTGCGCGGGGTGCTCAGCCGAGCGCCCCGCGAGATCGCTCAAATTCGACCTATTTTCTTACATCCGTGGCGACGGAGTTTAACAAATTCTCAACCCAACTTGTGCAATCTGGATCATGCAATAGTCCATCTTTCACGATGAGGTGTGAGAATGTCTGGCTTGCCTATCATTTCGCCATTGAATACGGCGCAACTCCCGTCACGCGACATCACTGGCGTCGCGCAAATGCAGCCGGCGCAAGCCACCACGAATGCAGTGCGCACGATCATGGCGAGCGCGGTCAATCAGACCACCAATCTTGATCAGGCCGACAAGACCGCGCGCAAGGTATTGGCAAGCAGTCAGGAAAAACGCGCCCGCCTCGTCGGGCCGCCCCCGACATTCGAAGTCAATGTTTTGCAGCATATGCAGGAAACGCGCATGGATCGCGCGCTCGAAATGCCAGCGGGGGAAGACGCGGACCCGATCGACGAGCCTGCGCAGCAGACTGAGGCTGAAGAGATCCGCATGCCCGACACGGCCTATCAGAGCTACGCAAAGATGAGTGGCGGGGACGAGGGCACTGGCCTCTCGGCCGTCGATAAAAGCGTCTGATCAGCGAAGCGGGTTGCGCTTGGCGGAGTCCGTCAGGTGAAAACCTGTCCGTTCAGATCACCGGCACCGCGCAGCAGCGCCTCCGCATCCATCGCGCGCTTGCCTTCACGCTGGACCGACAGCAGTTCGACCGCGCCCGTGCCACATGCAACGGTCAATCCGTGCAGAACAGTTCCAGGCGCGCCCCGCCCCGAAACCGCGCGGGCATCGAGCAGCTTGAGGCGGCCCAATGGCCCCTCGCACCACGCACCGGGAAAGGGCGATAGCCCCCGGATCTGCCGCGCGACGGCCTCAGCGGGCCGGGTCCAGTCTATTCGCGCCTCGGCCTTGTTGATCTTTTCGGCATAGCTCACGCCAGCCTCGGGCTGCGGCACTGCGCGCAGGTCGGGCAGGTTTTCCAGCGCCTCCGTGATCAGCGCCGCGCCCATCTGCGACAGCCGGTCATGCAGGATCTGCGCCGTGTCGGCTTCCGCAATCGGCGTCGCGGCGCGCAGCAGCACCGGGCCGGTATCGAGCCCGGCCTCCATCTGCATGATACAAATCCCGGTTTCCGCATCACCCGCCATGATCGCGCGCTGGATCGGGGCAGCCCCACGCCAACGCGGCAAAAGCGATGCGTGGATGTTCAGACAGCCAAAGCGCGGCGCATCGAGCACAGGCTGCGGCAGGATCAGCCCATAGGCCACAACGACCGCCACATCGGCATGCAAGGCGGCGAAATCGGCCTGCGCCTGCGCATCGCGCAGACTGACCGGATGGCGCACCTCCAGACCCAGCGCAACCGCGCGCGCATGGACCGGGGTCAGGCGCGGCTGCTTGCCCCGCCCCGCCGGGCGCGGGGGCTGGGTATAGACGCAAACCACCTCATGCGCCGCATGCAGCGCGTCGAGCGCCGCCACGGAAAAATCAGGTGTTCCCATGAAGATGACGCGCATTCAACGGGCCTTTCGCGCGCGGCGCAGGAGCATGTCACGTTTGACCTTGCTGAGATGGTCGAAATACATCCGCCCCTGCAGATGGTCGATCTGATGCTGAACCGAGGTCGCCCAGAGCCCGACCAGATCGCGCTCCTCCCACACGCCCTCGGCGTTGAGATACCGCACAGTCACAGCGCGGGGACGCTCGATCCGGGCGGAGACACCGGGCAGATTGGGGCTCGCCTCCTCATGCGCGCGCAGTTTCGCACTGGCATGCAGCAGCTCTGGATTGGCCATGCGCAGCGCCTGCCCGCGTGTCTCGGATGCATCGACGACTGCGAGTTGCGACATCACGCCAATCTGTGGCGCAGCGAGACCCACGCCCGGCATCGCTTCCATCGTGTCGATCATATCCACCCAGATCGCGCGAATGTCGTCGGTGATCTCATCCACGGGCGCAGCGGTCTGGCGCAGGCGCGGGTCCGGCCAGGGGATGCAGCGCCGAACGCTCACCCCCGCGCCTGCTCGCGTTTGAATTTCACCATCTTGCGGGTGATCATGCTGCGCTTGATCGTGCCTAGATGGTCGATGAACAGCTTGCCGTTGAGATGATCGAGCTCATGCTGCGCGCAGGTCGCCCATAGATCGTCGAATTCCTCTTCCTGCAGCTTGCCGTCGAGCCCGATCCAACGCATCGCCACGCGCTTGGGCCGGGTCACTTCGGCGTAATGCTCGGGGATCGAGAGGCAGCCTTCCTCATAGGTGTTCTTCTCATCCGAGGTCGCGACAATCTCGGGATTGATTAACACCATCGGACGCGGGGCGGCCCCCTCTTCCTTGACGCAATCCATCACGAAAAGACGCATCAGGACGCCAACCTGCGGGGCCGCGAGCCCAACGCCCGGCGCGTCATACATGGTCTCAAGCATGTCCTCGGCGAGTTTGCCGATCTCCGGGGTAACCGACTCGATCACCGCGCAGGCTTTCTTCAGCCGCGGGTCCGGGTGCAGAAGGATGGGTTTCACGCTCATGCGGGCCATGTATCGCGCGGCGCTTGCGCAGGCAAGTGGTGGCGCGCGATACATGGCGCCAACGGTCAGAAATCACCCGGCGCAATATACCCTTTGCCCTTGCGATCAAGCATCTCAAAGAGGCGCTCTGTCGCGGCGATGAATTCCGCCCGCGAAATCCGGCCATCGCCATCGAGGTCATTGAACGCGAGTGTCATCGCCTGATGGATGATCTCACCGGCGCTGGTCGTGGCCTGACCCTGGCCCCGCCGGCCCTCACTTTGGCGTTCCGCGCGGTTCTCGGCCTGACGTTCAAGGCGCAGCGCGCCCTGTGCGGTCACGGTCTCGGCCATTTGCGCCAGTTCATCGGCTTCGAGATAGCCGTTGCCATCGTGATCGAACATATCGAACAGATCCCCCCGGCGTATCTGCATGTCTTCAAGTGTGACCGTGCCAGTCTGGGACATATCCCACGACGCCACGAAATTCGCACCGCGCGCGTCATTCCCCTGGGCCAAAGCGCTCGTGGCAAGCATCAGCGCGACGGCGCTGGCGGTGATCAGGTGTTTGCTCATCCGTCTGTCCTTTCTGGTCTGATGCCCGTTGAACGCAGTCCAGACCTGCCTCCGTCGCGCCTGCGGCAGCTGGTCGCAGCGCTTCCGCGACACAAGCGCGCAACCGCCTGCATTTAACCTTCCAGAGCTGGAAGGTTTGATCTGGATCATGGAGGATACTGCGCAGGGGCGCGCAATGCGCTCTGAGCAACACGAGGGGTTTCTTCATGGTGTCACGTCATTTCACGCGCCGCACGGCCCTGATGACAGGTGCCGCATTTCTGGCAATGCCTGCGGTCTTGCGGGCAAACGCGCCGCGCTTGCCACGTCTGGTGCTGCAAACGCCGGGCTCTGGCCCTGCGATGCTGATGGCCCATGCGCGGGCGTTGGGATTGTTCGACGCCATCGCGGATGCGGTCGATCTGTCGATCTGGACCACGGGCGACGAGATGCGCGCCGGGCTGGTCTCGGGCCGCGTGCCTGTGACCGTGATGCCGACGCAGGGCGCGGCGAGCCTCTATAATCGGGGCTTTGGCCTCCGGCTGGTCGCCACGTTGACGGACGGGCATTGCGGGCTGATCGCGCGCGGGATGGAAGATTGCACAATTCCCGATCTGCGCGGCAAATCCGTCGTGGTGCCAAATTTCAACGATTTCACTGGCCATATGATGCGGCTGGCGCTGGCGCATCACGGCGTGGGCCTCGACGCGCTGACGCTGATCCCGGCCACAACGCAGATGGAGGCCGCACAAGTGCTGCTCTCAGGCCGCGCCGATGTGGCGCTGCTGGCCGAACCGGGGGCCACAGCCGCGCTGATGCGGGGCCGCGCCGAGGGGCTGGATCTGCATCGTGGTGTGCAGATGCGCGACGAGTTGGGCCGGATGACGGGTCTGCGCCCGTCGCTGCCACAAGCCGCGCTGGCGATGCGCGCGGATTTCGCCAGCCAGCACCCTTGGCTGGCAGGCGCTTTGACCACGGCGCTGTCCGAGGCAGCCGCGGATCTCAACGCCAATCCCGCGCAAGCCGCCGAGAACGCGGCCCCCTTCGTGGAGCGTGCAGCGCCGATGCTGGCGCAGGCCATTCCCTTCGCCAATATCAATGTGTTGGCGGCCCAAGTCGCGCGGCCAGAGGTTGAGGCACTGTATCAGGCGCTGATTGCGGCAGATGCGGGTATCATCGGCGGCGCGTTGCCGGATGACGGGCTCTATGCTGTCTGATGCACACCTGACCACGCGGCGGGCGGAATGGGCCGAGATGCTGCCCATTCTGGCCGCGCGCTGGGCGTGGCGCTTCGGCCCGCCCACGCTTGGCATCGTGCTGTTTTTGGCCGCATGGCAGGGGGCGCATTGGCATTACGGCGCGTTCATCCTGCCCTCGCCGTGGCAGACGCTCCGCGCGGTCGCAGCCACGCTATCGGACGCCAGCGGCTGGACGGCGCTCGGGGCAACCTTCGGGCGGGTCGGGCTGGCGCTTGGCCTGTCGGGG
>PXDM01000239.1 GCA_003565055.1 Paracoccaceae bacterium | reverse complement strand
TGCCTGGCACCACCACGCCCGAGCCGAAGCCCGAATAGTTCGACTGGATGAAGGACACCATCATGCCCGACGCATCGGCCACGGTCAGATAGACCGTGCCGCCCGCTTTCGGCGCACCGGGGCCATATTCCTGCGCGCGCTCAGGCGAGATGAGGGCCGCGCGGGATTTCAGGTAATCGGGGTCGATCAGGGCCTGAAACGGGCGCGGGGCATCGGGCGGAAAGGCGGCCATCAGCGTGAGGCAGGGCGCCATTTCCACCTCGGCGAGCGCGCCCTTCCCCTGCCGCACCCCGCCCTCAGGCCAGATAGTAGACCGCCCCCTGCACCAGATAGAAGGCGCCGATCAGCAGCACCAGAACCCGCGTCCAGATCCGGAACTGGTCATTGTTCATCCGGTTGAGCACGGGCCGCGCCAACCAGTTGCCAACCAGCGGCAGCCCCAGCGCCATCGCCAGCAGCCAGCCCGGCAGACTGGTGCCCGCGACCCCCACGATCGCGCCGAAATAGGCGGTCTTGGTCAGATGCAGGATGGTATTGCAGGCCGCTTTCGTGGCGACGATCTGCCGGCGATCCAGATCCGAGCGCACGAAGAAGAGATCGAGCAGCGTCCCCGCCACGCCCGCGGTCAGCGACAGCGCCATGCACGACGTCCCGCACCAGACCGCGCCGCCGCCGCGATCGACCCTCGGCACCCAATGCGCGGGCACCGCCAGCGACAGGAACGGCAAAATCCCGATGCCGATCAGCACCACGCCCTTGTCCGGCACGAAGAGGATCATCGACATCACCGCCACCGACAGCGCGCCCCCCAGCGCAAACCGCAGCGCGATCGGCCAGGACACATGCTGCCGCATCATCACGATCCGCGATCCATTGGACGATGTCTGCGTCACCCCGTGCAGGATCATCGCATCGGGCACCGGCAGGATCACCACCAGCACCCCCATCAGCAAAAGCCCCCCCGCCATGCCGAAAATGCCGGTCAGGAAGGCCGTGATGACCGTGACGGCCCCGATGAATGAAGCAAGTCCGATGGACATTGCGCGCGCGCCCCGCGACTTTGCCCCCCGAGGGAATGCGCCCGAAGTGGCGCACCCTGCCGCAGAGGCCGCGCAAGGCTCTCCGAGGAAGCGTTAAGCGCTCTATATATTTATAATATAGCAGACACTGTCAATCAGCCATCTTCCCCGCCGACCACGGCACCCGGCGCGCGCACGGATCATCAAAGGGGGCGGCGGCGCGGCCGTGCTAGCGCTGGAAGACCTGGGTCAGGTGGCGCGTGCTGCCGCGGACAAACCGCATCGTCAGCGCGCAGGCATAGCGCAGGGCCGGCACGCGCGGCCAGCCGGGCACGGAATGCAGATCCTCGAAGACCGGGCGGTAGCGCAGCAGCTTCAGCCAGATCTGGCGCAGCGGCGAGATCGGCATCGGCTGCCAGTCGAACACCAGCGAGCGCATCCGCCAGCCCTTGCGCATCTCCTTTTCCAGATCGTCATCGCCCGAGAGCCCGTCGACACAGGCGCGCAGCAGATCGACCCCGGGGGTTGCGCGGTCGAACTCCGACGGGTGGCGCCCGGTGGCCGCGAACTCATGCAGATCGAGCGCGGCCGCGACCGTGCTCTCGAGCCGCAGGCCGCGCGCATAGTCGAGCGCAGCGGCGCGGTCGAACTCCGGATGGTCGCAGATCGCGCCCAGATCCGCCATCCAGTTCAGCTTGCTCCACAGATGGCGCGTGTGGTGAAAGCAGATGAAGACGAAATGCGCGTCATCCGGTAGCACCCGGATTGATCCATTCTGCATCGCCACGTCCCTTGTGGCGCGCAGGAGCGCGTCAGTATCGAAGAGCGCCGTGCCATGGTCGATCTGGGTGTGCAACTCGATCGAGAGGCCCTGCGGTGTCGCCATATGCGGCACCAGCGTGACGGCCTGATAATCGTCGATTGCGCTGTCACTTTCGAGGTCGATATAGCGGTAGCCGGTCTCGGGGTCCTCCTCGAACACGCGGCAGCCCTGATCGCGCATGCGGCACATCAGCGCCCTGCGCTGCCGCGGCGGCACCAGGAGATCGACATCGCGGTAGAAGCGCTGCATCGGATCGGGATAGAAGCGCGCAGCAAGCGCCGGGCCCTTGAAATAGGCATGCTCCACCCCCGAGGGCAGCACACATGCGCCGTGCAACCAGTCAAAGGCCGCCTGCCGGCGCAGGACTTCCATTGCCATACGCCGCGACCGCGCGCGCATGGTCTCGAGCACCTCCTGCGGCACGGCAGAGACGATCCTGAGCGCTGCAAGGTTCTTGTAGACCATCTGCAGCGTGTATTTGCGCCAGGCCGTGTCGACGAGAACCGGCCATTGCGTGACCTGCGGCACCAATTCCGTCGCAAGCGCCTGCTGCGCTTCGCTGAGCGCCGGGCGGGAGGTCAGCAGCAGCAGCCGCACTTCCGCGGGAGTAAGGGCCGGCGGGGCCGCTGTATCGGTCGACTGGGTCATGAAATGCGCCTCGGATGCAGAGGTGTCGGGTAATTACGGACTCAATAAAACAGCGCTTCAACAACAAATCTTTACCCCCGCCGCATCCGGCCTGCAAATGTTAAGCGATGGGCTTTCTGTCGCAAAACCCGGCCGCAGCCAGGGCACTGGCGCGCGTCGCAACCATGACTCCACATGCCGCCCGAGCCACTCTACCTGGGCACGAACCGCCGCGCGCGCGGCGGTTCTGTCCGTGCATCAGGCAGACCAGTCGGAAGCGTGCATATCGGTCAGTTTTGGATGACGATCTTGCTGAGGCAGGGTTGTATTTCTGCGGCACTCGACATCTTGAGCATGGCCAAAGCCAGGGATAGAAGCGCCACGCAGCGCCTGTTCGGAAAGGGTTCAGAGCAGCGGAAGCACAGAATCCGACGGGTGCGCGCTGAAGATCCGACCATTTGCCTGCAAGGGCGCATGGATTTTGGGCACCCCCCGGAATCCTTGCCAAAAGGTTAATTCTCCTTGAGACAACCGATCACATTCGTGTAAGATCAAAGTGATTGCATTCTTTGCAGTCCTTGAAAGTGAAAGGAAAGCTCATGAAGAAGGCAGCTTACAGCTCTCCAGTGTTGCGTGCGCATGGGCGTTTTGAAGCCGTTACCAAGGCAGGCGCTTGCCCTGCAAACCTGGATTTCGACTTCAGCCAAGGCGTTCCCAGCGCGTCGGTCACCTGCTCCTGAGACACGGTGCGCAGGACGTGTGATCTTGCCAGAACCAGTTTGGCAGCCCGGCTTCGGCCGGGCTCCTTTTTTGGTCATGCATCACGGGCCTGCCGCGCAACACTCTTGATCCGGCAGCTCGGTTTGCGCGATATCTCATGGGGTCGGTCCTCGGGCAGCAACAGGTGAGTTCATGACTTCTGATACGCGCTATGTAGCGCAGGCCGATGTGGTCGATTGCGATATCGGCGGAGAGCGCGCGCTTCTGCATCTCGAGACCAACAATTATTTCACCCTCAACGACACGGGCGCCGCGATCTGGCCGGCGCTGACCAAGCCGCGCTCGGTCGAGGAGGTCGTGGCGCTGGTCACCGATCGCTTCGACGTGAGCGCCGAGCGCTGCCGCCCCGATATCGAGCGGATGCTCGCGGAGATGGTCGAGGCACGGCTCTTGCGCATGGTTCCGGCGGCGTGATGCGGCGACTGCGCGCGGCCGGCCTTCATATCCTGTGCCTGCTGGTGGTCGTGCTGGTGCGCATCGGGCTGTGGGTGAGCAGTCATCAGCGGCTGCGGCGACTTCTGGTGCGGCCCTGCCCGGCCGATCCGCAGCCCGGACGGATCCGGACCGTGGGCCGGGTGACCAGAGCGGTTGCGCGCATGGCCCGGCTGGTGCCCGATGGCAGCTGCCTCACGCAGACGATTTCCTGTCAGGCGATCCTGTCCTGGAAAGGCATTCCGACCACCATCGCAATCGGCGTCCGCAAGGACAGCCCGACAGGGTTCGAAGCGCATGCCTGGTTGATCTGGAATGACCGGATCGTGCTGCAGGGCAATGAGGAGTCGGTGCAGGTCTTCAGCCGGATCCTCGATCTGCCGACCCCGACCCTGCCGGCCCCGGCCGCCTCATGAGCCATGGCTTCGCGGGCCGGATCGCGCTTTCGGGGGCTGCCGCCCTGCCCGATGCTGACGCGCGCGCCGCACGGATGGCGGCGGTTGGCTGGCAGATCGAGCGCGCCGCCGAGGGCGCACAGATGGCCTGGCAGGGGGCGGCCGCATATCACCGCCTGGGCGCGCTGAGCCTCTGCGGACTGGTCCTGCTCGACAATCGCGCCAGGCTTTATGACGCGCTGGGGCTTGCGCCAGAGGCGGGCCGCGTGCTCTCGGATCTGGCACTTCTGGCGCACGCGCGCGCTGCACGCGGGCCCGCGGTCACCGAGATCCTGAGCGGGTCGTTTTCGGTGCTCGTGCTCGACCATGACACGGGCCGCGTCGAGGGCTATCGCGACCATCTCGGGGTCTATCCCTTCTACTATAATCTGCATGGCGGCGCGCTGAGCGCGGGCTCGGACATACGCGCTGTGCTGCATCTCTCGGGCGCGCGCCTCTCCCCCGATGCAACCCGGATCGCCGATTTCATCCGCGGCGAGGAGATCGCGCGTGACCTGACCGTCTTTGCCGGGCTTTCCCGCCTGCCTGCCGCGCATCGGCTTGACACCAGCGGGGTGGAAAGCAGCATCGCGCGCTACTGGCAGGTCAGCCTGCCCCCGCCCGAGCCTGCCGAGGATGCGCCGGCACGTCTGCGCGCCGCACTC
>PXDM01000418.1 GCA_003565055.1 Paracoccaceae bacterium | reverse complement strand
TCACCAGTTCGGTCTGTTCGCGCTGGTAATCTGCACTGCGGAACAGAGCGCCCAGGATCGGCAGTTCTGACAGCCACGGCACGCTGCGCGAAGTTGCGCGGAAGTCATCTTCGAGCAGCCCGGCAATCGCGAAGCTCTCACCGTCACGGAGCTCCACAGTCGTCTGCGTTTCGCGACGGCGGAAGGCGTTGACGGTCGTATTCGCCACTGTGACAGTATTGGCACCGTCAAGCGAGCTGACCGCCGCATCCAGGCGCAGATTGATCACATTGTCATCAAGAACGCGCGGCGTGAACGACAACTCGACCCCGAACGGTTTGTACTCGATGGACACATCGCCGTCTTTCACAACCGGGATGGGATATTCCCCACCCGCGAGGAAGGACGCTTCCTGCCCCGAAAGCGCGGTCAGGTTCGGCTCTGCAAGCGTGCGCGCCATGCCCTGCGTCTCCAGCGCTTCGAGCAAAACCTGGGCCGTCAGGCGGCCCCCGCCCAGACGAAAGCCGAGTTGACCCGCGCGCGGCGTGTCGGAGACCAGCTCAGTTGCGCCTGCAGGCTGATTTGCAAAGACGCCGCCGGCAAGGGCTGCCCTCGTGCCGCCCTCAATCTGTAGACTGGTGCCGAGGTTTTTGCCAATCCCGCGCTGCATCTCGGCAAAGCGGACCTTCAGCATGACCTGCTGCGTGCCGCCGACGCTCATCAGGTTGGAAATCCGGTCAGGGGCATAGCGCTGTGCAAGTTGCAGCGCCGCATCCATCCGTGCGGCTGTCGACACCACACCCGAGAGCACGATCCCATCATTGGCCGTGCGCACTTCGATGCGCTCGTTCGGCAGGACCTGACGCAACCGCTCGCGGAATTCCGCGATATCGGGCGTCACCTGGACTTCAAGATTCGACTGAAGGCTGCCATCCGGGCCGAGGATCGTCAGGGTCGTGCGCCCCGGCGTTTTCCCCAGGAGATAGATCGACCGATCCGACAGGGTTGAAATATCAGCGATGCCGGGATTGGCGATGGACAGTTCCGCAAATGGATTGTCGGTCTCGACCACGACGGCGCGGTTCATCGGGACCCGGATCGTCGAAGCCGTTGCGCCATTCAAAACGCGGTAATTGTCTGCCTGTGCCGTAGGGACGGGGAGCGCAAGGACGGACGCCCCCACGAGCAGCGATGCTGCAATCAATTTCGTTTTCATGTTTTCGCCTGCCTTCTAAGACTGCTCTGTTCTTGTTTTTGAGTGCCGCTGCCGCCACTCGAATTCAGGTCTTGTGCCTGCTTGGTTTGTAAGGATGATGCTGTAAACACAGATTAACTTCAAGAATCTTGTGCTTAGGGCGCGAAGTTGATGTGCTTTTTGCAACGCTGAGTGTTTCTGCCACCAGATATGCCCAAAGGATCGGGTAAGTTGCCCTGCATCTAGGGGGTGCGATTGGCCGGTACGCTGTCATTGCCGCGGATCTGCCATGCTGCCCACGCTCCGGCCTGCGCTTCGCTCAGTTGGTACATGGAATTTCGATCGAGACCACCTCACCACCGCGCCGCGTCCGGATAAAACACTTTTCATCTGCGCGTTGTTGTTCACGGGTAATCCCGAGAAGCCGGTCTTGCGTCATCTCGATCATCTCGCTGGGTGTCGTATCATCAATGCCGACCAGTGCGAGAGACAACCGCCCGGAACTCTGTGCCTGCGCCAGGGCGGCTGCCTGTTCCGGCGAGGCTTCGACCGTTACCGTGCGCGCAGCGGCGACACGGGCCGTTCGATCCATATCGGCACTCTGATCGACGGCAATCAGGCGCAATTGTGATTGGATCAACTGCGTCACCTCACCCGAGTCGCGCGACCGGCCTGTCCAGAAGACGTCAACCAGATCGCCGGGTCGCAGGAAGCCTGCCACGCCGGACGTTTGGTTGACCGGGATCGTAAAGGCGCGCATGCCGGGGCTGAGATGCGAGGTGATGCCCGCCACTTTGCCCGGCTCGGTCAGTTTCGAGTCCAGGATCAATTCCAGCGGCTCCATCGCGCGCAAGACGACGCGCGAGTCGATGCCATTTGGAAACAAATCTTCTTCAACGGTCATTGCGCCTTCCGGAACAGCATAGGCGGGGAAGGCCGCGACCCGCACGTCGTTGCGCGTGAGGGTCTGCCCGTGACGCATGGCGCGTGCATTGACGAAGACATCCACCATTTCGACGTTATTTGCATTACTCTCGGCGATGGCCAGTCGGTTTTGGAGTTGCGAGATGTAGCTATGCGTCTGAAATGCGGCGAAACCAGCAAGGCCGACGCCAGCGATGAGAACGGCTCCGAAGACGAGGCGCATGTTCTTTCCTCTTTCTTGATAATGAGTCGCCTTTGGCGGGCGGACATGGTGCTATTTTAGAAACAATGCCATCACATTGTGGCAAAACCATGCTCTGCCGGGGGCGAGAGCATGACAGCAATAATTTATCTTAACGCTGGCTCCGGGCGGCAATTTTGCTGCTTACAGCGGTGTATCGCCTCAATTAAACAATGCATGCAACCCTATCCGACAGCTGCGCAAAAACGAAGCGGAGGCACCCGAGACGCAAGAAGCGCCGCACCTTCCGGTGCAGCGCGTGCTGTTCTATTGTTTCCGACGGAGAGTTAATTGGTCGGACAATTCTCGCCAAGGCATGCAATGGTTGCGTTGCTCAAGGTATCTCCGATCCTGTCAGCGACATCTTCATGCCCATCCCGAACCGGGCCAACGATAGCTATTCCAAGTCCGACGATAACTGCAGTCAGAACCACATAATCTACGGTTGCTGCCCCAGTGTCGTCGGCCAAGAAAGCCCTGAGCTTGGCAAGAAAAGTCACCGAGATCACTCCAGGTCAAACTATTTTACTCAACTTGCCAGCCGAACCACTGCAATAATCAGAACAGATTACGGGGTGGTCGGGCACTCTTCGCCCAAGCAAGCGATCGTGGCGTTGGACAGCGAGCTTTGGATGTTCCCCGCAACGCTTTCGCTACCCGTGCGAACCGAAGCCACAACTGCGATGCCCAGGCCAACGATGGCGGCGGTCAGCACGACCCAGTCGACGGTCACGGCACCGGATTCGTCAGCGGCAAAGTTCTTGATGTTTGCAAAGAAGGTCATTTTGTTTCTCCAGATTTGAACGTTTCTACTCAGCCGCGGTTCACTATTTGCTCTCGATCACCGTTTGGCTGACCCTAATAAGCCCTCAGATCGTGTTCGAAATGGGGCAAGAATCGTACGATTTTAGAAAATCAGCTTTCTGACAGAAAAAAATACTTCAATCTTTCACGACATACGCCGTGATCTGCCCCGGAACGGCAGGTGCAGGTGGAATCTACCTTGTCTCATGCGCAACAAGTGGAGCGCATTTCCGGCAGAGCAGGCCAAAATGGTGGCGAGACTGACCGATCACAGGCATACTGCACGCAAAACGATAACGAGCAGTAAAACAATGGCAGATATATCTCGCAACAGTGGGAGAGGCCCGGCCTTTCTGGCGCTCGCGGCCTTGCTGGCGACAAGCCCGGTGGAACTGGCGGCCCAGGATGTCGCGGGTTCGGATTTCTCATTCCGTCGGGTTGGCGTCGCGCCGAGCGCGTCGGGGCCGAGAATCACGGTCCAGATCGACCCCGAAGAGCAGGCGCGTCGCCTGGCCGTTGTTCCCCCCAAGGCCCCGGTCGTCACACCGGACGCGCCCCCGAGCGCTGCGCCCGCTTCGGGCTACGCGTGGTTCTGGAACCATGTATCGCCCAAGCTCGATGACAAATCCGGCCGCTTCCTTGATGCCATCCGCGTGCTTGGCAGCCCGCCCAGCGCCAAAGAGACCGTGCGCGCCCCGCGCATGCAATCCTTGCAGGATATCGCAAGCGCGCATGGGGCGGATATCCTGCGGGCCACCGTCGGCACCAATGTCTCGCCCGCATTGGCGCTCGCGGTGATCTCCGTCGAATCAGCGGGCCGGGCGCAGGCGGTCAGCCATGCGGGCGCGCAAGGGCTGATGCAGCTCATTCCGGCGACAGCCGAGCGATTCGGTGTGACGGATTCGTTTGACACGCGCCAGAATATCACCGGCGGCGTCAAATATCTCGACTGGCTGCTGCGCCATTTCGACAATGACGTGGTACTGGCACTTGCCGGGTACAATGCAGGCGAGGGGGCTGTGCGGCGCAATGGCGGTGTGCCGCCCTTCGCCGAGACGCGCGACTATGTGCCCAAAGTCCTCGCCGCCTGGCTGGTCGCGCGGGGGTTGTGCGCCACAGTGCCGGAATTGCCGACGGATGGCTGTGTCTTCAAGATCGGGCAAGCGGGCTGAACGCCCGCCTGCCAGCCGTCAATTCACGATGGTCGCTTCCGTCGCGGCGCGAATCTCTTCTTCGGTCACGCCCTCGGCGCATTCCACGATCTTCAACCCGCCCTCGACCACATCAAGCACACCGAGATTCGAGATGATGCGCTTGACCACGCCCTGCGCCGTCAGCGGCAAAGTGCAGGCCTTGAGCACCTTCGATTCGCCCGCCTTGTTGGTATGATCCATCACGACGATGACGCGCGACACGCCTGCGACCAGATCCATCGCGCCGCCCATGCCTTTGACCAGCTTGCCGGGGATCATCCAATTCGCGATATCGCCGTTTTCGGCCACTTCCATCGCGCCCAGAATCGCCATGTTGATCTTGCCGCCGCGGATCATCGCGAAGCTTTCGGCGCTGTCAAAATAGGCGGTGTGCGCCAGTTCGGTGACGGTCTGCTTGCCTGCATTGATCAGGTCAGCATCGACCTCATTCTCGGTCGGGAAGGGGCCGATGCCAAGCATCCCGTTT
>PXDM01000192.1 GCA_003565055.1 Paracoccaceae bacterium | reverse complement strand
GGTGCCCCGCGTCGATCATCGGGCGCATCTGGGTGAATAAAAACGTCATCAGCAGTGCGGCGATATGCGCGCCGTCCACATCAGCGTCGGTCATGATGATGATCTTGTCATAGCGCAGATCATCGAGCCGGAATTTCGACCCCAGCCCCACGCCCATCGCCTGACAGAGATCGTTGATCTCGGCATTTGTCCCGAGTTTGGACGAGGCTGCGCCCAGAACGTTCAGGATTTTTCCCCTGAGCGGCAAAAGCGCCTGATTGCGCCGATCGCGGGCCATCTTGGCCGAACCGCCCGCCGAGTCGCCCTCGACGATAAACAATTCCGTCCCGGCGCGATTGGTGGCCGAGCAATCCACGAGCTTGCCGGGCAGGCGCAGCTTTTTGGTCGCGGTCTTGCGCGAGGTCTCTTTCTCCTGCTTGCGCCGCAGCCGTTCCTCGGCCCGCAGCACCAGAAAATCGAGGATCGCGCCCGCAGCCTTCGGGTCGGCGGCCAGCCAGTTGTCGAAATGGTCGCGCACGGCCCCCTCGACCATGCGCGCGGCCTCTGTGGTGGCCAGCCGGTCCTTGGTCTGGCCCACGAATTCCGGCTCGCGGATGAAGCAGGACACCAGCGCGCAGCCGCCCGTCGTCATATCCTCGCGCGTGATCTGCGCGGCCTTTTTGTTGTTGGCGAGTTCCCCGTAAGCCCGGATGCCCTTCAGGATCGCGGCCCAGAAGCCCTGCTCATGCGTGCCGCCTTCGGGCGTGGGGACTGTGTTGCAGTAGCTCTGCACGAAGCCGTCGCGCACGGGTGTCCAGTTCACCGCCCATTCGACCGATCCGGGCTGGCCGAACTTCTCCTGAAACTGGACCTTGCCCGCGAAGGGTTTGTCAGAATAGGTCACAGCCCCCGTCAGTTGCTCGCCCAGATAATCGGCGAGGCCACCGGGGAAATGGAATGTCGCTTCCATCGGCGTGTCGCCATCGGGGATCGCGGATTTCCAGCGGATTTCGACGCCCGAGAAGAGATAGGCTTTTGAGCGCACCATTTTCAAAAGGCGCGCGGGGCGGAATTTCAGCGCGCCGAAGATCTCGGCATCGGGATGGAAGGTGACCGTCGTGCCGCGCCGGTTGGGCGCAGGGCCGACCTTGGCGACAGGCCCTTGCGGGATGCCGCGCGAGAATTCCTGCGCGAACAGCTCGCGGTTGCGCGCCACTTCGACCCGCATATGGTCCGAGAGCGCATTGACGACCGAGGCCCCGACCCCATGCAAGCCGCCCGAGGTCTGATAGGCTTTGCCCGAGAATTTGCCGCCTGCGTGGAGCGTGCAGAGGATCACTTCAAGCGCTGATTTGCCGGGGAATTTCGGATGCGGGTCAATCGGGATGCCGCGCCCGTTGTCGCGGATCGTCACCGCGTAATCGGCGTGCAACTCGACCTCGATGCGGTTGGCATGCCCTGCCACGGCCTCATCCATCGAGTTGTCGAGCACCTCGGCCACCAGATGATGCAAGGCGCGTTCATCCGTGCCGCCAATATACATGCCGGGGCGCTTGCGGACAGGCTCCAGCCCCTCCAGCACCTCGATGGAGGAGGCATCATAGCTCTCGGACTGGCTCAACAGGTCACTCATGGGGGCGGCTCGATTCTGGTTGGGATCACATGCACCACCAATAGACCACTCACGCATCACCGACGCAAGGTTTAGCGGTTACCCGGCCCGCACGGCCTGCGCCTTCCGGGCCAAGCCTGAGGCCCACCGCGCAATAAATGCAAAGTTACGTGGGTGTTTTGCGCAATCGGGGCCTTTTTCGCATTGACGCGCCGGACGCATATGCCTATTTCTCCGTCAGTCGTAAAGGATGTGGCAGATGGCAACTGAGCTTGTCGTAATCGTAAGAAAGACGCGCATGGGCCGGTGACGGAAATCCACAACAGACCCCATGCGCCCCCGAAACCAGACGGGGGCTTTTTTATGGCCTGAAGCCGCGCTAAAGCGACCTAAATGACGCCTTGATGGAGCACAGGATGACACGTCAGATGACCGGAGCGAAAATGGTTGTTCAAGCCCTGAAGGATCAGGGTGTGGAGGTCGTATTCGGCTATCCCGGCGGGGCGGTGCTGCCCATCTATGACGAGATCTTCCAGCAAAACGACATCCGCCACATCCTTGTGCGCCATGAGCAGGGTGCGATCCACGCGGCCGAAGGCTATGCGCGCTCGACCGGCAAGCCCGGTGTGGTGCTTGTCACCTCCGGCCCCGGTGCGACCAATGTGGTGACGGGGATCGTCGATGCGCTGATGGATTCGATCCCGGTTGTTGTGCTCTCGGGTCAGGTGCCGACCTTCATGATCGGCTCGGATGCGTTTCAGGAAGGCGACACGGTCGGCATCACGCGGCCCTGCACCAAGATGAACTGGCTGGTCAAGGAAACCGACAAACTGTCCGAGACGATCCATCAAGCCTTTCATGTCGCAACCACGGGCCGCCCCGGCCCGGTGCTGGTCGATATCCCCAAGGATGTGCAATTCGCGACCGGCGATTACCACGACAAGCCCGAGGTGCAGACCGGCCATTACCAGCCCCGCCTCAAGGGCGATCCCGATGCCATTCAGGCGATGGTCGAGCTGATTGAGACTGCTGAGAAGCCTGTCTTCTACACGGGCGGCGGCGTGATCAATTCCGGCCCCGAGGCCAGCCGCCTTTTGCGCGAATTCGCCGAAGCGACAGGGTTTCCGGTCACGTCGACGCTCATGGGGCTCGGGGCCTATCCGGCCTCGGGCAAAAGCTGGCTCGGCATGCTCGGCATGCACGGCACGTATGAGGCCAACTGGGCGATGCATGATTGCGACGTCATGCTCAATATCGGCGCGCGGTTTGACGACCGCATCACAGGCCGGATCAACGCCTTCAGCCCCGGCTCGAAGAAAGTGCATATCGACATTGACCCGTCCTCAATCAACAAGGTGATCCGCACAGATGTTCCGATCATCGGCGACATCGCCCATGTGCTGGAAGACGCGCTGGCGCTGTGGAAAGCGCGCGGGAGCAAGGTCAATCGCGAGGCCGTGGCGCGCTGGTGGCAGCAGATCGAAGACTGGCGCGCGGTCAATTGTCTGGCCTACAAGCCGGGCAGCGGCATCATCCGCCCGCAACATGCGGTCGCGCGGCTGGAGGCGCTGACCAAGGGCATGGATCGCTACATCACCACCGAAGTCGGCCAGCATCAGATGTGGGCTGCGCAATATCTGGGCTTCGAGGACCCCAATCGCTGGATGACCTCGGGCGGGCTGGGGACGATGGGCTACGGGCTGCCGGCCTCCATCGGGGTGCAGATCGCGCATCCGGACGCGCTGGTGATCAATGTCGCGGGCGAGGCCTCCTGGCTCATGAACATGCAGGAAATGGGCACTGCGATCCAATACCGCGCCCCGGTCAAGCAGTTCATCCTGAACAATGAACGCCTCGGGATGGTGCGGCAATGGCAGGAATTGCTGCATGGCGAGCGCTATTCCAGCTCCTGGTCCGAAGCCCTGCCCGATTTCGTGAAACTCGCCGAGGCTTTTGGCTGCAAGGGCATCCGCTGCGACAATGAGGCCGATCTCGACGACGCGATCCGCGAGATGCTGGCCTATGACGGGCCGGTGATCTTCGATTGTCTGGTGGAAAAGCACGAAAACTGCTTCCCGATGATCCCCTCGGGCAATGCGCATAACCAGATGCTGCTGGGCGAGGCCGAGACACAGGGCGTCATTGGTGCGTCTGGTGCTGTGTTGGTGTAAGCGCATGAAGGCGCTCAGCGATCAGCGAGACCCAGAGCGGGACAAGGCGCGCGATCTCAAGCGCCAGCGCAAGATCGCCAATAGCGGCTCTGACAAAGCCGCGCGCAAAGCCGCGCCGCGGATCAAGGCGATGGCCAACCGGCAGCTGCGTCGCAAGGATCGCGCCGAACTCTCCACCTTTGTCGACCAGCCCGAAAGCGACGATCACATCCTGCCCGATCTGGCGCAGGCCCATCGCGACAAACCCCGCCATTGGGGCAGCACCCTCGCCGCAGAGCATCGCGAAAACCGCGATGCTCTGCGGCGCGCGTATGAGGCTGCAGGCGGGCGCGCGGAAATGATGATCGACCGGTTCTCCAACTTGCTGGCGACCGAAACTGACCCCATGCGCCGCAAGATGTGGCAGATCAATCTGGACTGGTATATCTCGCGACGCAGGACACCACAAAACACCGAACGAGGCTCATAATGTCCCCCCTGCAAATCAAACAAGGCGCGTCCAAGCATTCCGCCTATGACCTGCGCGACCCGAATGCCGAGGTGATCGAGACACATACGCTTGCGATTGTCGTCGACAATGAATCCGGGGTGCTGGCCCGTGTCATTGGTCTGTTTTCGGCGCGCGGCTATAACATCGACAGCCTCACCGTGGCCGAGGTCGACCATCTCGGCCACCGCTCGCGCATCACGATCGTCACCAGCGGCACGCCGCAGGTGATCACCCAGATCAAGGCGCAGCTCGAGCGCATGGTCATCGTCCATGCCGTCAATGACCTGACCGTCGAAGGCCCCTCCGTGCAGCGCGAACTGGCGCTTTTCAAGGTCAGGGGCCACGGCGAGCACCGGATCGAAGCGTTGCGTCTGGCCGAGATTTTCCGCGCCAATGTGGTCGATTCCACGCTGGAGAGCTTCGTCTTCGAGATGACCGGCACGCCCGAGAAAGTGGACGCTTTCGCCGAATTGATGCGCCCGCTGGGGCTGATCGAGGTCGCACGCACGGGTGTCGCCGCTTTGGCCCGCGGCGCGTAAGCGCTGCGCGGGCCAACCCCTCGCATAGCAACGAAGG
>PXDM01000186.1 GCA_003565055.1 Paracoccaceae bacterium | reverse complement strand
CAGGGCGCAGCGTGCAGATCAGGGCGGATATGGCCATGAACCCCAGCGCCAGCAACAGCCCCGGAATGACCCCGGCCAGAAACAGCTGCGGGATCGAGGTCTGGGTCAGAAAGCCATAGACGATCAGGTTGATCGAGGGCGGGATCATTATGCCAAGCGTGCCGCCCGCCGCGATGGCCCCTGCAAAGAGGCGCGGGTCATAGCCCAGCTTGTCGGCCTGCGGCATGGCGACTGTGGCAACCGTGGCCGCAGTGGCAACGGAACTGCCAGATGTCGCTGAAAACAGGGTCGATGTGGCGACATTGGCATGCACCAACCCGCCCGGCAGCCAGGACACCCATCGGTCGAGCGCGGCATAGGTGCGCGCGGCGATGCCAGAGCGCACCAGAACCTCGCCCAGCATGACAAAGAACGGGATCGCAATCAGGGTCGAGTTGTTCGAGGTGGACCAGACCATATTGCCCAGGCCCCGGATCAGCGGGAAGGGCGTGAAGAAGGTATCGATGCCGAAGCCCAGCAGGAACAGCACGATACCCACAGGGATCGACAGGCTGAGCAGGCCCAGCAGGGCAAATGTCAGGGGGGCGATCATGAATGCACCTCGGCCTCGTTCTGCATGCCGATGAAGGCCTCGGCAGCTTTGTCATCGCGCATCAGCACAAGCCAGAGCGCGCATAGGAAGGTGAACCAGGCCACCAGCGCGAACCAGACCCAGCCCGCGAACCATGGGGCCTGCACCCAAGCGAGCGGTGTTTGCAGCGCCGAATTGGACCGTGACCCCATCTGGATCGACCGTTCCACCACTGGCCAGGCCCGCAACGCGATCATGCTGACCGTGCCTGCCAGCGCCAGAAGCGCGACCAGATCCAGCGTCGCACGCAGTCGCCCCCTCAGACGCGCGCGCAATATGTCGATGCGCACATGGCCCAGTTCCAGAAGCGCATAGGCCATGCCCCAGCTCGTGGCGATGGCCATGGCGTAACCTGCGATATCCTCACCCCCGCGCAACGGCATGCCCGCACGGCGCAGCACGATATCAGCGACCACGTAGCCCGCGCAGAGCATCAGCGCCCCCCCGACAATCAGGGCAATCGCGCGGTTGATCCCGCGCAGGTGGTGTAGAATGACAAGCGCCATCGGGGCCTCCGTTCAGTTCAGCGACACGCCAAGCACCGAGCCGACTTCATCACTCCAACGCTGTGCCCAATCGTGGCCGGCGCGCGCCGCCCAATCCGGCAGCACCTGATTAATGACCACATCGCGGGCGCGGGCCATGTCTTCGTCAGACACTTCGACCAACACCATGTTGCGTGCCTCGCCTGACGCACAGTCACCATTGCCGGTCAGGCAGGCAATATCATTTTCCAGCGCATCTTGCGCACTGGCCCAGGCGGCCGCTTCGAAGTCGGTGGCGATGGTGGTGCTGATCAACTCCTGCATCTCGGCGCTCAGGCTGTTCCAGCGGTCCATATTCATTGCTGTGACCACAGAATCCCAGCCGCCCAGCGGGATCGGCAGCAAGTGAGTGGACACTTCCCACCAACCTGCAGAGTAGCCTGACCCGCCACCAGTCACCCCACAATCGATGACACCGCGCTGCAATGCACCCGGCACCTCGCCAAAGCTGACATTAACGCTTTCGGCCCCAAGCGCTTCGAGGAAAATCTGCGTCATCCGCCCCGATCCGCGCACTTTCAGCCCGCGCAGGTCGTCCAGCCCGGTGATGGGTGTGTTGCAGAAGACGATCTGCGGCGGATAGGGCGCAATCGCCAGCACATGGCTGTTGAAGCGGTTGGCGAAGATATCGGCAACCATGGGACGTGCGGCATCGACCATCGCGCGGGCTTCGTCCGCGGTCAGCGCCAGCATCGGCACATCCAGACCTTCCAGTTCAGGGGCATCGGCCACAGCATAATCGGCCACCGTCATGGCCACGTCAAAGACGCCTTGCCCCAGCAGCGGATAGATATCGCCAAGGCCCAGGTTCATCTGGTTATGCGTGGTCAAGGCAACCTCCAGCGCGCCGCCCGAGGCTGCGGGCAGGATTTCCGACCAGAACGGGGCTTCATACTGGATATGCAGCGGCAGGCCTGACCACGACCCGACAACGGACAATGTTTCGGCATTTACAGGTGCAACAAGTGCCGTGGTTGCGGCCAGAAGGGTCAGTGTGCGTTTCATGTGAGTCTCTCCTGTTGTGATGGATGCCGTGAAGGCAGGTCAAGGATGTCCAGAGCTTCAGCCAGATCGGGTATATCAGTGATCAGCATATGGCCGGGCTTGTGGGTGATGCAGTAGGGTGGACGCACTGCCGCGATGGCCGCTTGCGGGGTGACACCACAGGCCCAGAAGACCGGCACATGATCTGGCGGAACGGGTGCAGGATCACCCCAATCCGGGCGGGTGAGATCAGCAATGCCGATCTGCGCCGGATCACCGACGTGAACTGGTGCGCCATGTGCGTGCGGGAAGCGGGCCGAAATGGCGCGCGTATCGTCAAGCCGGGCGGACGGGATTGCGCGCATGCTGACAACGATCGGACCCGCGAAAGGCCCGGCAGGCCGCGCTTGGATCGAACTGCGAAACATCGGAACCGTGGAGTCGTTCTGGATATGCCAGAGCGCAATGCCCGCAGCTTGCAGCGCGGATTCAAACGTGAACGAACAGCCAAGCGCGAAGGCGACCAGATCATCGCCCCAGAGGGTTGAAATGTCGTTCGGGCTGTCGGCAAGCACACCGTTGCGGTAGAGATTATAGGTGGGCAGGTCCGTGCGCAGGTCGAAATCGCCCAGTGCGTCGATATGCGGCGCACCGGTATCCGATACACCGACCAGCGGACAGGCGCGCGCGTTGCGCTGGCAAAAGCGCATGAAATCCAGTGCAAGGATTTCGGGCAGGATGACCAGATTGACTTGCAGCCGACCGGGGCACAGGCCCGCAGTATGCCCGGTATACTGCCCGGCGCGAATAGCCTTGCGCACAGTGTCAGGGGTGGCATCTTTCAGTGTCGAATGGGGCAGGAGCATCGCAGCCTCGCTTGGAATGCTGCCACGATGCCCCGCGCATTCGTATTCCGCAAATTGATTGTTATTTGGCCTGATGATAGAAATATTTTATGTGCTCGTGAACTCGATAGCAACCGCACGCGCGATGGCGGCGGCCTGTTCTTCGATATGACGGCGCCCTTCGGCAAGGTAACTTGCTGTGAAATTCAGCGGCGCTGGACGCCAGCCTGGATCGAACGGGCGCAGCTTTCCTGCCTCGACCCATTCGCGGGCCAAAACTTCGGGCAGGGCGGAAACGCCAAGATCGCTCGCCACAAGGCGGAAACAGGCCGACAGGGACGAAGAGGGAAAAATCGCAACCGCTTCGCCATAGCGCCTTAGCAATTCGGCCCTCAGCTCGCGATAAGGGCGTGTATTGCGGGCGTAGCTCAGGATGGGTTTGCGCAGGTAATCTGTCGCGCATTCAGGCACTGGCGCACCTGCGGCGGCATACCACTGCAGGGCGAAGCCGGGCAATTCGACATTATCGACCGAGAAATCTGATACTGGCCCCAGCAAGATCGCCAGATCAATTTCGCGCGCCATAAGCGAAGCACGCAGAACGACCGACACATCGACATTGAATTCGATTTCCAACCGCGGATAGGTTTCGTGCAGCCGCGTGATCAGTGCAGGCAACCAGCTTTGCGCAATGGTCTCGGAAACACCCAGACGCAGCCGCCCCTCGACCCCCGCAGGGTCCATGACATCGCGCTGGATGTTGCGCGCAAGCCGATCATGCGCTTCGGCATAGCTGACCAGCAACTCGCCGCGCTTGGTCAGGCGCATGCCCCCCGCGCCACGCTCAAACAACGGCGCGCCGATCGACTGTTCCAGATTGCGGATGCGGGTGGTGACGGCAGGCTGCGTCAGGTTCATGGCAGACGCCGCCTTGTTGACGCCGCCCAGACGCACGACGGACAGGAAGGCCTGCAACTGATCCAGTGTATAGCGAACCATCGGTGCCTCGGAGTTGGTTTTCGTAAGCAGGGTGATGAGGAGTTCGTTTGGGTAAAGAGACTCAGGGCAAGCATCACATAAATGAATTTTATGCATGCTGCGCGTGCGATTGCCAAATCTTCAATATCCCTTGGTGCGGCAAGACTACAAGGCGAATGTTCACTTTGCTGCCACTGCTGGGATCTGCACGCTCGAGGACCAAAAAACCCGAAGGGTCTGCCACGCCTCAAGAGTGCCTCATTAGTGCCACTCTATACACGTCTGGTACACGCAACGAGTAGACGTTGTTTGCGCTGTTACAGGGTCGGCTTTCGCCTTGTTTTTTGACCACAACGCGCACGCCAAACCGTGCCCGACCATGTGCAATGAAGCTGACTGCCCCTGCATGCTGGTCCGTGTAGGTGGGTCACGTCCGTCAAGGTGGTGTAAAATCCCGGATGGCCTGAGGTCATGATCAGACGGCTTTCGTGGTTATGCTGAGAATGGGGTCGATCTCCTCCTTGTCTATCTGGGCGAAGGCTTCGACCATCATGTAGCGGCTGGCGGTTTGCAGACTGTGACGCAGCAGCACTGCAACCGAAGAAATTGGCTATCGCGGCCAGTTGAGCGGCGTGTTCAGCATATGCGTTATCCCCGACGCTTTGAGGACAGCCTGTCCTCTGCAAGGATGCATCGGAAGCACTCGGTCAGGATTGACGCAGCAAGCGACAGCACAGCTTTATACCCGCGCCGCCGCACCCCACCGCTGCATCTGCAGGACCTTATTGCACACCGCATCCAGCGTTGTTCGGTCATGGCTGACAAGGACAATCGCGGCCCCGTCTCGT
>PXDM01000241.1 GCA_003565055.1 Paracoccaceae bacterium | reverse complement strand
TAGCGCCGGTCCCCGGCCGGGCTGGACAGGGTGAGGCGGATCTCGTGCCCCTGCGTCGCGAAATCCACAAGTTCGATCCGGGAAATGATGAAAAAGGTCTCGACTGAATGCGCCATCTTGTTTGAATATCCCAATAAGACCTGGGCCGCAGCACTAGTCTTGCCACCCGCGCAGGTCAAGGTGTCATCAGGTCATCTACGCGGTTATACGGGTTGCATGGACACATGCCGGACCAGCACGACCGGACAGAGATCCGGCCCGGAGCACAGGATCTGTCCCGGCCCGCATCCGTCATATCGCAGGCAAGATGGACAAGTTGTCGCCGGTGACCTACACAGACACGGATCATGTCGATCCCGCTGAAACACATCACTGAAAACAAGCAAGGCCTCCATGGCGCGCAAGACCAGATATCCGCTGCGGGTCAGTCACAGAACCTACATAGCCTCTCTGAATACGCCGCAACACCATGAGGTCTGGAAACAGTTCAGCGAGAATTTCTGGCAGAATACGGCCGCAATACCCCCCGAGCAGATGGAATTCCTGTTCCTGCGCGGATTCCTGCGCGACAAATGGATCCTCTACAGGTTGCAGCACGAGGATTGCGAACTCTATCTCAGTGATGTGCAGGCCGCCCTGCTGCGCCATGCCAATGATATCTACGCCCCTGTCATCGAAGACCGGATGCTGATGCTGCATGCGCTCTCAAGCTATTTCAAAGTGCCGCGGATCCATGCCCTGCGCGGCTGGAACGCGCATGAAATCGGACTTTCGGCAGAGTGGCAGGCCCATGCGGACGCTCACCCTGCCGCGCCGCCGCTTGAGGCCCTGATCCAGCCCCTGCGCGCAGGGGCACCCGGACGCAGCGCCAGGGTCAGCCTGCGTGACGGGCAGTTCAGCGGTTTTGGTATGCAAGGCAGTCTTGCGCAATTATCCGACATCGTGCGCGACTGGAGCGAGGCCTCGGGCCAGTCCTATCTGTTTTCCGAAACCCTGCCACAGGACGCCGCACTCGGCCCCCTGTTCCCGCGTGGCCGCAGCCATCTGAGCATCCTGCTGACACGCGATCTGAAAGACTGGGCACCCCGCATTGTCGCAGCCTGCGCGGTGATTGACAGCACGCGCGCCGCTGCGGCAGACAGCCTGCGCCTGAGCGATGGCGCGCTCAGCGCCCCGGTCAGCCTGAGCCACGGGGTTCTGGGGCCAGCCCTCGGGCTTGCGGATGGGCAAATGGTGGCGCATCGCAAACACCCCGATACCGGCGCCAGAATTGACGGGCTGCGCCTGCCCGGCTGGACGGCCATCCGCGAGACGCTGGAGCGCATGATGGATGAATGCTCCTATCTGCGGCTGGCCTTCCTGAACCTCTCGATCCAGCCCGATGGCACGCTCGCCCTGCTTGGCCCGGCCGATCCCGATCTCAGCCTGTTGCAGGTGCATCGTCCGCTGCTGGGTGATCCGGTTCTGGCCGAAACGTTGCGCAAGACGGCGTTGTGACATGGTCGGACCCGTATCAGGACAGAACCCGGACATGCTGCCCGCGCATCAGCCCGAAACGCTGTCGCGCCCGCCCTATGTCTTCCCCGCCGCACCCCGGATCATCTATCGCACCGCCCGCGAGGATCTGTCCCATGAGGGCCGGATCAAGCGCATCGACCGGCCTGAAACACTCACGGCTTTCCACGCCTTCAGCGATGCCTTTCACGCCCGCGACACCCTGACAGATCCCGCGCTGCGCGCCTATCTGCACAATCATGGCTTTCTGCCCGACAAGGGCGCGCTTTACGGCCTGCCCAATGACGCGCTGGAGGATTACCTGAGTGATTTTCTGGTCCGGCTTCTGCCCATGGCGAACGGGCATTGCGCCGTTGCAATGCGCGACCGGCGGCTGTTCTGGCAGCTATATCATGATCTCTTGCCGCTTGCGCCCATGGCCGGGATGGTGCTGGGCGGCACATTGCACATGCAAGGGGCGCATGACGGCCCGGTGCTTGCGCGCGCGCTCATGAGCGATGCGCCCGCCCCGCCCCCTGCGTTTTATCCCAGGCCAGAGGGCGCGCCCCGCGATCAGGGGGATCTGCTGCTGATCGGCTGGCCACAGTCCAGCGACACCGCGCGCGGGATCCTGCGGCTGGCCTTTATCCATGACCATCAGGCCGATCGCCCGACCCTTCTGGGCGCGGTCTTTCTGCATGGTGCGCCCGACTGCGTGGATCACCCCGAAGCGAAGCTTGTCAGCGCGCCGGTCGCGCTGACAAGCGGGATTGTCGGGCCAGCCCGCGCCTTTTGTCGCAAGACCGGACAGCGCGGGGATGCAGGGGCGATCCCGGCTTTCGTGTTGCCCCCCTGGGCCAGACTGGTGAGCGATCTGACCGAGGGGCTGCTGCGCCTGCCCATTGGTGTGGTGATCCAGATGGATCTGGTCCTGACCCCGGCAGGACCGGTCGTGGTGGATGCTACCGACCGGCTGGACGCGCCCGCCTATCAGGTGCATGGCCCGCTCATGGCCAGCCCCGAGGCCCGGGCCTTCCTGCGCGAGTTCGGCTTATGAATGAGCACCCCCTTCTGCCCGCAGATCATCATCAGCGCCAGATGCAGGCGCTGCAAGATCCGGTCGCGCTGAAATACCTGCGCCGCTTTCTGTGCGATTTCGCAGCCGACCCCACCGATATCAGCCCGCAGGACGCCGCATGGCTGCGCGCGCGCGGCTTCCTGCCGGAAAAGATGGATCTCTATGATTTCGCAACCCATGATATCGACCTCTATCTCAGCGATGTGCAGCGCTGGATGACGCGCGAGATCAATGGCGACTTCACCATTGTCTTCAACAACAAGATCCTGTTCACGCAGGTTTTCCGTAATTTCTGCAAGGTCGCCCCGATCAATGCGATCTGGCGCAATGGCCGGGTGATTTCCTATGACGGGCTTTGGCAGGCATGTATCAGCGAAACCCACACGCCGCCCGTACGCCTTGTGATCAAGCCCCTGGGCGGCGGCGGCGGGGGGAATGTGTTTTTCGTCTCGGTCGGGCGCAAGAGCGCCGTGATCGAAAGCAACGACCCTGAGCGCCCCCGCTTCACCCTGCCGCTGCCGAAGCTGGAGCGGATATTCGAGGGCGCGCGCGTGCCCTTCATGGTCACCGAATTCGTCGAGCAGGGCACCTTCACCAAGGCGCTCTACCCGCTTACGGTCAATACGCTGCGCATGCTGGTGGTGCGCGACCCTGACAGTTTGCAACCGCATGTGGTGCGCTGCGTCCAGCGCATCGGGACATCGGCCTCCTATCCGATCGACAATTTCTCGATGGGGGGGCTTTCGGCAGAGATCGATCTGGAGACAGGTCGCCTTGGCCCGGCCCTGGCCGCCGCCGGACCCGCGAAGGGGCAGACCTGGGAGTGCCATCCCGAAACCGGTGCCCCCATTGCCGGACAGGTGGTGCCCGGCTGGGCGGATGTGCTCAACGAGGTCAGATCACTGTTTCTGCAAATCCCCTATATCGCCTATTGCGGCTTCGACCTGATCCTGACCGAAGCGGGGCTGGTCGTGCTGGAGGGCAACAGCTACAGTCAGGTGCGCCTGTTCCAGATGCACCGCCCGTTGCTGACCGATCCGACCTATGTCCGGGTGCTCGAACATGCGGGGATCATGCACCGTCCCCCTGCCTGACATGCCATCCGGGCCAATTCGGATGACAGACAGCCCGGATCACCTTATACTGCAGCCATATCGATTTGGAACACCTTCAGACATAGCAATCATTCCGGCATGATATTTCCCCCCGACACCCTTCTGCCCCTTGCGCCCCCGGGCTTCGCGCAACAGGTGTCAGGCGACCCCGGCACCCGCAAGATGCAGGCCGCGGCCCGCGGTCTGGAGGTCACCAAGCTGGACCGCTTCAGATATATCATTATCCACAAGCATCGCGCGATCCTGTTCCTGGGGTCGCAGCCCATTCTTGTTGACAGCCGCTACAGTCGCCACAATGACAAGGGCGAAACCAAGGCCGTGCTGCAGGAACTGGGTGTGCCTGTCCCGCACGGCTGCCGGTTCGGACCAGGCTCGGAGCAGGAAATTGTCCGTTGGCTGGACAGGCATGGCCCCGGCATCTGGGTGCTCAAGCCCACAAATATGAACATGGGCAAAGGCGTTTATGTAGATCTGCGCTCCCGAGCGGCGGTGCTGTCGAAATACCGGAAATTGTCCGCCCATCCAGTGGTCATTGAAGAGCATCTGCAGGGCGATGAGCACCGGTTTCTGCTTGTCGGCGGACGAACCGTGGCCGTTGCGCGGCGCAGAGGGGCGCGGGTGCTTGGTGACGGTTCGTGCAGCGTCGCCGAACTGGTCGCAGCCAAGAATGCCCTGCGAAAGACCTCCCGCGTGCACCGGAAGCACCTGATCCACCTCGATGCTGCGGCTGACGCAGTTCTGGCGGAACAGGACCTGTCGCGGGACGCTGTCCCCGACGCGGGGCGCACCGTCATCCTGCGCAAGGTCAGCAATGTCTCGATGGGGGGCGACAGCGAGGATGTGACCGCAGATGTGCATCCCGGTCTGATCGCGGCAATCGAGAAGATCTGGGAGGCGTTCCGGGACCGGGCCGTGCTGGGCATTGATGTGATCCTGCCCGATGCGACGCAGCCGCCCGAAAGCCAGCGCTGGGGCGTGATCGAGGTCAATAACCAGCCGATGAGCCGCGGCTTGCACGGCGCGCCGACAATCGGCATGGGGCGGAATGTGGATGCCAAGATCCTCGACTATGTCTTTCCCCCGCAATCGTGACACAGATGCAGCAGCCCTGCTGCAGAACATGACACGCCATGACCCTGGACCCGAATGATGTTGCCTGATCCCCCCCCCCC
>PXDM01000276.1 GCA_003565055.1 Paracoccaceae bacterium | reverse complement strand
GTTGTTATAAACATTGATGTTTGTTTGAACTGTTCCGTCTCCATCGTTAGAAGGTTTAAAAGCGTTTGTTGCTGCTCCATAAAACACATTATAAGCTATGTTTCCAACTGTTCCAGCTTTTACGTTCATTCCGTCTCCACCAGTTTCACCACAGTATTCAAAAGTGTTACGAACTATGTTTATTTTACCCCCTACAGGTCTATAAACGTCATCTTTAACACCGTAGAAGTGACAATCTTCAATTACTACTTCAGTATCTGAACTTAGTGTCCAAAGGCCGTATCTAATACTTCCTGCTCTAGGAGTACCAGGTCCACCTTCTCCTCCAAGGTATTCCATTCTTGTCCATTTTAAACAAACTAATTCTGCTTTATCAGAACATTGGATTCCTCCCCAAAGACCCGCAAATCTATTCGCCACAGTTCTTTGATCAGCAGGAACAGAAAACAAATTTGGAGAACTTTCAGTACCTAAACTAACAAAAGATCCGTGTACAGTGATTTCTGGTCCAACCGGTCCTCCATCACCTTCTGCAATAATTGTCACACCTTCTTCTGCTAATATTTCTTCACCTTCAGGTATAATTAAGTCACCTTTTAAATAATATGTTTTACCAGACTGTAAAACACCTCTCATTTGACCTTCAAGATCTGTTGTGTTGTCGTCAATAGTAACCGTTTCTGGTCCTGTGTCGCCATCATCAACCTCAACCTCTTCGTCTTTTTTACATGCAACTAGAGTGAGGAAACTTAATGCCATAACTCCAGTAATTCTACCTAGATTTCTCATTTTATTTTTGTTTTTCATTTGATGCAAAATTGCAATGTTTACTGTTCATTGATGTAAACTCTATATTATCTATTTATTAATTTTAAAGACTTTATTTATCTGATATTTAAACATTTATTTTCTTTTTTTATCTCGACTTTCATATTGGTGCAAGTTAAACTTTAACCCGACCATATAAGTTTGCCAATAAAAATCCTCACGAACCATTATTCCATCATCATGAACCATGTATTCTTGTTGGTGAGGGTTAAATGTGTTTTCGAGTAAAATATCAGCGCGCATTGGTGAGTTTAATAAGTTGTTTATTTTAACATAAGCTACAATTCCAGGAGTAATGCGTTGCTCTACTGATAAGTCCATCTGAATAAATGCACGTTGCCAAATATCATTATCCAAATAAGGAGAAACATTTAAAATTCTTCTTCCAGTATAGACTGTAGAAAGCTGAATATCTGTTCCTGACTTTTGGTTTTTATACAAGAATGAAAGGTTAGAAATATGAGCAGATTGACCTTGAAGTGGTCTCGTCTGATCTTCCTCTCTGGAACTTAAGTTTCCGTCCTCATCTCTAAACCTAACCAACTTTGAAGTTGTGATTTCCGAATTAGTATAAGTATAAAAGAATCGAATACCGAACTCTTTGATGTATTTTGTGAAGTCAAATTCAAACCCCATGTTTTGTGCAGTTCCAAAGTTATTAGAACGAAGAAAAACAGCTTGACTTTCGATAAAAAGTGAGCGCTCAATTGGATCTTCTATTCTTTTGTAGAAAACACCAACCATGATTTTATCAAGTACATTGCTAAATCTTTCATAGCGAATATCAAAGTTGTCAGCTTTTGTTCTTTTTAAGAAAGGGTTTCCACGTTCTCTAAAATCTTCTTCATTAATTTCGTAGGGTATCACCTCAAAGAAGTTTGGACGACTTACTGATGCAAAATAGGATGCTCTAATATTTTGCTTTTCATTTGGCATAAACTTAAAGTGAAGACTTGGTAGTACATCTAGATAATTTATTCTTCCTGTTCTTCCATCAATTTGAGGTGGCGCTTGTGACTCCCATTCAAAAAATGTATTTTCAAGTCTAACACCTCCCATTACGTGAAGTTTATTAAAATCCATTTTAAACATTCCGTATCCGGCAGTAACATTTTCTAGAACGTCATAATTTAAAGGGTCTGTTGGGGTTCCAATTGTATTGAATAAGTTCCACGACGCATCTTGAGGTGTTCCACTCCATTCTTGGAAAAGCGGACTAGTTCTCAACAAGTAGCTATCAAAAATACTTGTTCGACTTTTAAACCTAACCATTCCACCTGTTGAAAATTCAATTGGAATAGGCATAAAACTTGGTTTATAACTGATATTTCCATACCCAGCAAGGTCTTGGTCAGTGTTATTGGTCCATCTTCTTCTATAATCTGTATCGTACATTATTGGATCCTGTACAAAGTTTCCATCGCTATCTTTTGTCACAGCTGTTATCCATTTCAACTCTGCCATATCTGGATCGTCATTAGTTGCTAAAGAATAAACAGCTGACCAGTCTGCTTTAACCTGTTTTCCAAATTTATGAGACCCTTGTAAAGTTGTATTGTAAATGTTCTGATAACGTTGTCTTGAGCGTTCACGCAACTCTATTCTCCCTGTTCCAGGACCTTGACCTCTTCCAATAAGTAAAATTGTATCTGTTCTTGTTCTTGTTTCAAAATCGTTAAGATTCACCATAGCAGCATACAAGTCTAACCTGTGATTTTTGTTAAATTGATAATCTATTTTAGCGTGAACACCAGAGCGCACTTGTTGAACTGAAAACTTTCTATCCTGAATAATTTCAAAAAACGGCGTATTATCATCTTGATTTACAAAGGTGCTCATAAACAAGCTATTTGCTCCTCTGTAAGTGTTTTGATAACTTCCAGCGACAAGAACACCTAATTTTTTATTGAAGAATCTATTCCCAATTGATAAGTTATAAATTTGATTAGGCATGGGCTGTTCTTCTTGGAAAGTTATGTTTTCTAGAGGGAAATCGTCAACTGAAGCTTGATAATCATTGCCATTCGTCGCTCTAGGAGAAAGACGAGAAGTTGTTGAACGATCAAAACCCCTAAACTTTTCATTAATAAACATTTGATTATATCCTGTTCCAACGTTGGCATTTACTGTAAATCTGTTCGGAGCATTTTTCATTTTCATGTCCATAACACCACCCAATGCATCGCCCTCCATATCTGGAGTTAGTGCTTTTGTTATTTCAAGTCTATCCAAAAGATCCGATGGAAAAATATCTAATGGAACGTATCTATTTCTCGGGTCAGGACTTGGTATTTTAATTCCATTCACTAGCGTGTAATTGTACCTTTTATCCATTCCACGAACAATAGCGTTTTGCCCATCTCCGTTTGAGTTTCTTTCTAGAGATACACCAGAGACACGCTGAACAACATTCGCCACGGTAATATCAGGTGAAACTTCTATTTCCTTAGCTGATATTACATTGATTACATTCATTGCGTCTTTTTCAGAACCACGAGCGCTCGCTTCAGAGTCTATACTTCTGTTGGCAATTACCTCAACACCTTCAAGTTCTGTTGATTCAGGCATAAGAAGAATTTTTATTTCTTCATCTTTATTTAAGTTTAGTTCATAAGTATAAGTGTCATAAGTAATGTATTCAGCTGTTAGCTTATAATTATTATGTGGCACTTTTTTAAATTTAAATGAGCCATCCAAACCTGTAATTGTCCTGAATTTTGTTCCCACCAACTGAACTTTTGCACCTGCTATTGGTTCAGATGATTCATGGTCAACGACGGACCCTGAAACAGTTGCTTCTTGTGAGTAAACAGTTGTAGCAAACAACACTGCAATTAACACGAGCCCTTTTGTAAATATTTTTCCTAACATTCAATCAAGTTTTGAAATCTTGGTGCAAAAGTAGAGCAGACCTTTTGTTTTGTTGTTTTAGAAAATCTTATGTTCTTATTAAACCTTTGTTAAATGTAGGGCCTAATATTAAGTGTGTGTTAAGCTGTGTTATTCATGAATTTAACGATGTATCATGAATATGCACTAAAAAGTATTAATCATAATTACATTTATGTAGGTATGACCAAGAATTTAGAGGACAGAATTAATAGACATAATAAAGGGTATGAAAGAACCACACGATTTTATGCCCCTTTTAAATTAATCTACACAGAACCTTGTCAAACAAGACCTGAGTGTAGAATTAGAGAAAAATATTGGAAATCAGGGATAGGTAAAGAAAAGTTGAGAAAACTATTACAGGAAGAGTAAAGTAATATCAAAAAAATTAATACTTTTGCAACCCATCTATTTTTTATGCCCGGGTGCCTGCCTACCGGCTGAGGTAGGGCGGAACTGGTAGACCTGTCTGCCGTCAGGCAGGCGCGCTGGATTCAAAATTTTAAATTAAAATTAACAATGTACCATGTATATGCATTAAAAAGTATTAATCATAATTACATTTATGTAGGTATGACCAAGAATTTAGAAGAGAGAATTAATAGACATAATAAAGGGTATGAAAGAACCACACGATTTTACGCTCCATTTAAATTAATCTACACAGAACCTTGTCAAACAAGGCCTGAGTGTAGAGTTAGAGAGAAATACTGGAAATCAGGTACAGGTAAGCAAAAGTTGAAAAAACTATTACAGGAAGAGTAAAGTAATATCAAAAAAATTAATACTTTTGCAATTCATCTACTTTAATGCCCGGGTGGCGGAACTGGTAGACGCGCTGGATTCAAAATCCAGTTCTTTCGGGAGTGCGGGTTCGATTCCCGCCCCGGGTACAAAAACAGAGTGAGTGTTAAAGCAAAGACACTACTCTGTTTTTTTATTATCCCTTTGCTTTGTCACCACTGCGGAGATCATACTTTTTAAAGTAAAAATGAAATTTGGAGTTGTTTTTTCTATTGTTAATTCCAACTCAATTCTTCTATAACATCCAAATATTTATTAAATTCATCGGCTTAAATTAGTTTAATAAAATGAAGTATCTTTTTATCAGTATTTTAATTGCTTTTACGGCTAGTGTTTT
>PXDM01000047.1 GCA_003565055.1 Paracoccaceae bacterium | reverse complement strand
GCCGCGCAACCCGGCTCCGCTTGCGCGGACGTGCGGTTTTTTGACATGTAAATGTAGATTTACACTTGCGCGACTCGGGGATGGAAGGCAAAGTTGACAGCATGACTGTAAGTGACATGATCCCCGCGCGCCTGCCGCAACCTGCCGCCATGCTGGAGCTGATAAAGCCCATCACATGGTTTCCGCCGATGTGGGCCTATCTCTGCGGCATCATCTCGGTCGGTGTCTGGCCCGAGGCTTGGGCACTGGTTGTGCTCGGTGTGCTGCTCGCAGGTCCGATCGTTTGTGGCATGTCGCAGGCCGCCAATGACTGGTGCGACCGCCATGTGGACGCGATCAACGAACCACACCGCCCGATCCCATCGGGGCGTATTCCGGGCCGCTGGGGGCTGTGGATCGCGCTCGCCATGACTGTGCTGGCGCTCGCGGTCGGCTGGCAACTCGGCCCCTGGGGCTTTGGCGCGACCGTTGTGGGTGTGCTCGCCGCATGGGCCTATTCCGCTGAACCCATCCGCGCCAAGCGGTCGGGCTGGTGGGGGCCGGGGCTGGTGGGCCTGAGCTACGAGACGCTGCCATGGTTCACCGGCGCCGCCGTCATCGCCGCAGGCGCGCCGTCCTTCGAGATCGTGGCCATCGCGCTCCTCTACGGGCTGGGCGCGCATGGCATCATGACGATCAATGATTTCAAGGCCATTGAGGGCGACCGCCAGATGGGGCTGAAATCCCTTCCCGTAACACTCGGCCCGGTCGATGCGGCCACCGTCGCGGGCACGGTCATGGTGCTGGCGCAACTCGTCGTCGTGTTTCTGCTGCTGATCTGGGGTGCGCCGATCCATGCAAGCATCATCGCACTGGGCATCGGCGTGCAGATCTGGGCGCTGGGCCGCTGGCGGCAAGACCCGGCGCGGCTTGCCCCATGGTTCAACGGCACGGGCGTCGGGCCTTACGTTCTGGGCATGATGGTCGCGGCCTTCGCCCTTCGGGGGCTGGGCGCATGACGCTGAGCTGGGCGCAGATTTTCCGCCTCGGGCTGGTGCAGGCCTGTCTCGGCGCGATTGTGGTGCTGATGACCTCGACGCTGAACCGTCTGATGGTCGTGGAGCTCGCGCTGCCCGTGGTGCTGCCGGGCTTTCTGGTGGCACTGCACTACGGGGTGCAGATCACCCGGCCCAATTGGGGGCATCTGGCCGATCAGGGTGGCAATCGCACGCGCTGGATCATCGCGGGCATGGCGCTTCTGGCCCTGGGCGGCCTCGGCGCGGCGGCGGCCATCCCGCTGCTGGAAAGCCATTTCGGGCTTGGCCTCGCGCTCTCGCTTGTCGCTTACGCGGTCATCGGCCTCGGCGTCGGCGCATCCGGCACGTCGCTTCTGGCGCTTCTGGCCACGGCCACAGCCGAGCATCGCCGCCCGGCAGCGGCCACGATCACATGGCTGATGATGATTGCGGGCATCGCGCTGACCGCTATCACGGCGGGTAAGTTCCTCGACCCCTATAGCCACGCGCGGCTCATGACCATCGTAGCGATCATCTGCGCGGGCGCAGTGGCGCTGACTGTGCTGGCCGTCTGGGGCATCGAGCGGCGCGTCGTCATGCGCCCCGCGCCGCCTGCCATCCGCTTCCGCGATGGCATGGCCGAGATCTGGGCCGACACCCGCGCGCGCAATTTCACCTTCTTCGTCTTCCTGTCGATGACGGCCTATTTCATGCAGGAACTGATCCTTGAGCCCTATGCGGGCCTCGTCTTCGGCTTCACGCCCGGACAATCCACCTCGATGTCGGGCGCGCAGAATGGCGGTGTGTTCCTTGGCATGGTGCTGGTGGGCGTTGCGGCGACCGGGCTCAGACTCGGCTCGCTCAGGGTCTGGGTCATGACGGGCTGCATTGGCTCGGCAGCGATCCTGCTTGCAATTGCGGGCGCGGGGACTTGGGCATTGCCACTTGTGCCGCTGGTCGTGGCCCTGGGCTTTTTCAACGGCATGTTCGCCGTCGCGGCCATCGGCTCGATGATGCAACTCGCGGGCGAGGGGCGCGACAAGCGCGAAGGCGCGCGCGTGGGCCTCTGGGGCGCATCGCAAGCCATCGCCGCAGGTTTTGGCGGGCTGACGGGCGCGGCGCTGGTGGATCTCGCGCGCAGCCTGATGCCGGTGGCGGACGCCTTCGGCGCGGTCTTTCTGTTTCAGGCCACACTCTTCATCGCGTCAGCGGCTCTGGCCGCGCGCATCATGACACCGCGCCCGTCGGCGCTGATGGTTCCGGGGGAATGAATATGAGCTTCGATGTCTTCATCGTGGGCGGTGGCCCTTCTGGCGCGACTGCGGCAGATGATCTGGCGCGCGCGGGCAAGCGCGTGGCGCTGCTAGATCGCGCAGGCCGCATCAAGCCCTGCGGCGGCGCGATCCCGCCCCGCGCGATTGCCGATTTCGACATTCCCATGAGCCAGGTCGTGGCCCAGATCACCACAGCGCGGATGATCTCGCCCACAGGCCGCGCCGTCGATATCCCCATCGAGAACGGCTTTGTCGGCATGGTCGACCGCGAGGATTTCGACGAATTCCTGCGGGTGCGTGCGGCGGCACACGGGGCAGAGCGGCTGACCGGCACCTTCCTGCGCATCGAGCGCGACGCGGAAGGCACCCATGTCGTCTGGCGCGAGAAAGCCGCGAAGGAAGAACGCCGCACGCTCACGAAACTGGTGATCGGCGCGGATGGGGCGCGCTCGAATGTGGCCCGCGCTGAAGTGCCGGGCGGCGACAAGATCCCTTACGTCATCGCCTATCACGAGATCATCAAGGCCCCGCCCGCCAATGACTTTTACGACCCCGACCGCTGCGACGTGATCTATGACGGGCGTATCTCGCCCGATTTCTACGGCTGGGTTTTCCCGCATGGCAAAAGCTGTTCGGTCGGCATGGGCACGGAAAAGCCCGAGGCCGATCTGAAAGCCGCGACCGCTGATCTGCGCGCCATGTCGGGGCTGAGCGATTGCGAGACGATCCGCCGCGAAGGCGCGCCGATCCCGCTGCGCCCGATGGACCGCTGGGACAATGGCCGCGACGTGGTGCTGGCGGGCGATGCTGCGGGCGTGGTCGCGCCAAGCTCGGGCGAGGGCATCTATTACGCGATGGTGGGCGGCCGCGTGGCGGCAACGGCGGCACAGGCGGCGCTGGCCTCGGGGCGCGCGAAAGATTTGCAACTGGCGCGCAAACTTTTCATGCGCGAACACAAGACCGTGTTCAAGGTTTTGCGCTCGATGCAGGATGCCTATTACAAGTCGGATGAGCGGCGCGAACGTTTTGTGTCTCTCTGCCACGATATCGACGTGCAGCGCCTGACCTTCGAGGCCTATATGAACAAGAAACTCGTCGCGGCCCGTCCGCTGGCGCATCTGAAAATCGGGGTGAAGAACATGCTCCATCTGACGGGCCTCGTGCGCCCGGGCTACACATGACGGATCTTATCCCGGCCTGGGACGAGGGCAGGCTGCAACCTGTCGACAAACTCGACGTGCATCAGCGCGGGCTGCGCCATAAGGCGATTTCGGTCTTTGTGACGGAGGGCGACCGCGTGCTGCTCCAGCGCCGGGCGCTCACGAAATATCACACGCCGGGGCTCTGGGCGAATACATGCTGCACCCATCCCGGCTGGGATGAGAGCGATCTCGATTGCGCTGCGCGCCGCTTGCGCGAGGAATTGGGCATCGAGGGGCTGGATCTGCGCCATATGGGCGAGATCGAATACCGCGCCGATGTGGGCGGGGGGCTGGTCGAGCATGAACTGGTGCAGGTCTTCACGGCCCGCGCCATGCCGGACCTTCGAATCGCGCCCAATCCCGATGAGGTCGCTGACACTGACTGGATCAATCTCAGCGCGCTGCGCGCCATGACCGAGCGTTTCCCGCAGCGCTTCACGCCTTGGCTGCGCATTTACCTGGCCAAGCATATGGGGATGATCTTCGGGCAACAGGCCGCCGAGGCCCCGCGCTACGCGCTCAATCACTGAACGCGCTGCGCGACCCTCAGGCGAATTGGGGATTGCGCTGCCAGACCGAGAAATTCAGCGCGCCCGCGATGGTGACCCAGAGCAGATAGGGCGCGAAGAGAAGCCCCGCCAGCGGGTCGATCATCCAGAAACTGATCATCGTGGCCGCCACGAAGACCCAGAGGAAACACAGGATCGCCATCGCTGCGCGCATCCGCTTGAGGCCGAAGAATACGGGCGACCAGAGCGTGTTGAAGGCGATCTGCGCGGCCCAAAAGGCCAGCGCCTGCTGCGATCCGTCGATCTGTGCGACGCGCATCGCGGCATAGGACATCGCGACATAGAGTGTCACCCAGACCAGTGGGAAGACAATGCCGGGCGGGGTCCACCGGGGCTTGTCGAGATCGTCATACCAGCGTCCGGGCTCGAACATCGAGCCGGTCGCGCCCGCAGCCCCGCATGCTGCGAGGAAGGTCAGAAACAGCATCCAGTCCATGGTCGATCCTTTCGCGAAGCGCCTGTCCCTGTGACCTAAAGGAGCGCCCGTGCCGGGCGCAAGCCTTTACTTGGGCGCCCGTGGCCGGGCGCGGTTGCGCGCTGTTGCAGCGGCAGAGGTAACTCAGGCGCTGCGCCTGTCCAGACCGCGCGCTTGCAGGTCCTGTGCGCGCAACCGGGCGAGCGTGTCGATCAGCGTGTCCGAGCGGCTGAAGCGCGGGGTTTCGCGGGTGGCGGCCTCGACCAGAAAGGTGGCTTCGGGCTGCGGGCGGGCGTAGATCGTGGCCATTTGCGGCAGCATCACGCTCGCACCCGCGCGCAGCCCCGAAGTCATCAGCCAGCCGATCTTGCGCGCCTGCGTCGTGACAGCGCGCTGGGTGATGCTGTC
>PXDM01000399.1 GCA_003565055.1 Paracoccaceae bacterium | reverse complement strand
TGGCGATAGGCGACCAGCTTGGCCTCGCGCGTCTCGCCCAGTCCTGACGGGTCCATGATCGGCCAGTATTCAACGTCGAGGCTGGCAAAGCGCGTCAGTTCCAGCGCATGGCGCTGGCTCGCGGGCGAGAGCGCGATGATCAGATCGAACGCGCCCAGATCATCGCCCCAGTCGATCATCTCCTCGAAAGAGCGCGAGCGGTGGCGGTCGAGTTCCACCCCGTCCTCATGGCTCACGGCAATGGAAAACCCGTCAATCTCGCGGTCATTATGCACGCCAGCCGATTGCACATAGGCGCGCTGGCCGTAGAGCTTCTTCATCAACCCCTCGGCGATGGGCGAGCGCACACTGTTATGGTCGCAGCAAAACAGCACCGAAGAGGGGAAGGCTCTGCGCATTCAGCCCCCGAAATGCAGAACGCAAATCAGAGTGAAAAGCCGCCGGGCGGTGTCGATATCGAGCTCCGCCTTGCCCTCCAGCCGCTCCTGCAACAGCCGTGCGCCTTCATTATGGATGCCGCGCCGGGCCATGTCGATGGCCTCGATCTGGCTCGGGGGCATGGTCTTGACGGCCTCGAAATAGCTGCCGCAGATCTGGTAGTAATCCTTGACCACCTGCCGGAAGGGGCTGAGCGAGAGCATCAATTCAGTGATCGCCGCGCCTGCTTCATCCGCGATCATGATCGACAGCCTGCGGTCGCGGATCGCCAGCGTCATGGCAAATGGCCCATCCGGTGGCGTCTGGTCGCCCCGCGCGAGCAAGGCGAAGCTGTTATCCTCCAACAGATCGAACATCGCGACCTTGCGTTCCTGTTCGATCTCGGCTGTCGGCGTCGGCAGCCCGGTATCGTCAATATTGATCTGGCAAATTCGGCTCATGGGTCTTCTTTACTCGGAACAGATCAGCAAGTGATGCCCTGATGTGCGATCAGGTGCAAGCGTGCAGGAGGTGGCTCAGGCAGACTGAAACCCGCGCAAGAGCTGGCGCAGACCGAACAGCGCGCCTGCGATGATGCTGATCAGCACCAGCGGCGCGGAATAGGCCAGCGTCGACATCGCCGAGACCCCTTGTCCGACCGAACAGCCGACCGCGATCACACCGCCCACGCCCATCAGGCAGGCGCCTGCGACCTGCCGGCCCAGTTCGCGCGGGTCTTCGCAGGCTTCCCAGCGGAAGCGCCGCCGCCAGAAGGCCGCGATGGCCGCGCCCAGCACCACGCCCACGACCGAGCCCACTGCGAAATTCAGCCCCCCCGCGCTGGAGGTCATCAGATAGAGGATCGTGCGGCCCAGAGGTGCCGTGAAGGTGAAGCCCTCGACCGGGACGGCTTCCAACGTGCCCAGATGCAGGATCGACGTCGCGATGAACCCGCCCGCAATCGCGAGCCCCACCAGCGCGCCCCAGGCGACCGAGCGCGGGGCGGTGCGCAGATGCGGATGCGCGAGCCCGAGGCCAATCAGCCCCAGCCCCAACGGTATGACCAGCAAAAGCGGCGACAGGCCCGTGAGCGCCGCAAAGCCATGCGCGAAGCCCTGCGGGGTCTCGGCATCGATCTGCGGGAAGAGCGCTACGCGCAAGGGCGCAAGCGGCCCGGCCAGCGTGATGAAGCCCGTCACGGCCATGATCATCACGATCAGGAAGGAGCGCAGATCGCCCCCGCCCAGCCGGATCAGCGCGCCAAAGCCGCAATTGCCCGCCAGCGCCATGCCATAGCCGAAGACCAGCCCGCCGAAGATCGCGGCCATCGGGTTGAAGGCGATGCTGTGATAGGGGCTCTGGGTGATCAGCGCAAAGCCCAGGGCTTCGGCGACAAAGAGCGTGATCATCGCCACGCCGAGCACCACACCCCAGAGCCGCGCGCGGCGCTGGTCGCCCCCATATGCGGCGCTTTCAATCGCGTTGAGGGTGCAGAAATCGCCCATGCGGGCCGCATAGCCCAGCACCAGACCGATGATCAGCCCCGCGCTGCCCGCCAAGATCGACGGCGATAGCTCCCACATGCCAGTTCTCCCCCCGTGCGGTCAGAATTACCGTCAACAGGGCCGACTATAGGACAGCCGGGCAGGGGGGTCACGAAAAATCAGGCGCGAAATCAGGGATGCGCCTGCGCGCAGAACATCTCATAGACCACGCCAATCAGGCGCGCGGCCTTGGGATCCTTGAGCGCATAGAGGATCGTCTTGCCCTCACGCCGACAGGACACGATCCCTTCAAGCCGCAACCGCGCGAGTTGCTGGCTGACAGCGGCCTGACGCGATTGCAGGAGCTGTTCGAGCTCTGTCACCGATTTCTCGCCCGAGGACAAATGACACAGGATCATCAGCCGCCCTTCATGCGCCATCGCCTTCAGGAAGGCCGAAGCCGCCTGCGCCTGTTCCAGCATATCCACGGGTTCGAGATCCGTGCAGTCGTGATCGTCGGGATAGCTCATCATATGGGCGCCGATCTCCGGGGTCTCGGCAGTCACTCGCTCAAGGGTCATCGGCTGATCCTGTCATCAATGGCGCCTCATGGCGTTGGGTCGCAGCGAAATCTTCAACTCCTTGAATATGTAGATTGTGCAGTGTCACAAAGCAAGCCGCGCGAGCCGCAGAGGACTTTTCTCCGCCTGTTCTGCGCAAAAAGGCAACAAATTACGCTGAAATCTCAAGAAATCGGGACGAAAACACCACGAAAAAGGCCCGCCCCATGACGGGCGGGCCTCGTGTTCACGTCGCGGCGCGTCCGCTCAGGCGTCGCGCGGGTCTTCGCTCACGCCCTGCGAGCGGGGGTCATCATCGTCCTGACCTGCCGCACCGATATCGTCGAAGAGCTCAGCGATCTCGAATTCCGCCGCCGCTTCTTCTTCGGCCGCGAGTTCCTGGATCGACTTGCCAGACGCCTGCAATTCGGCCTCTTCGGTCGAACGCGCGACATTCAGGTCGATCTCAACTTCAACCTCGGGATGCAGATTCACCATCGCCTTGTGCAGACCGAGGGTCTTGATCGGCTTGGTGATGACGATCTGGCGCTTTTCAACGCTCACACCGGCCTCGGCCAGCAACTCGGTCACATCGCGCGGGCTCACCGAGCCATAAAGCGCGCCACCGTCCGACGCCTGACGGATCACCACATAGACCGCCCCTTCGAGCTTGTCGGCAACCGCCTGCGCTTCTTTGCGGGTCTCGAGGTTCTGCGCTTCCAGTTCGGCCTTGCGATGCTCGAACGACGCCACATTGTCGTCCGAGGCGCGCAGCGCCTTGCCTTGCGGCAGCAGATAGTTGCGCGCATATCCGGGCTTGACGTTGACCACGTCGCCCATCTGGCCGAGCTTGGCCACGCGTTCCAGAAGGATCACTTGCATGGGTCCGGCTCCTTATTTCACAGCGTAGGGCAGAAGTGCCAGAAACCGCGCGCGCTTGATGGCGCGGGCCAGTTCACGCTGCTTCTTGGCCGAAACAGCCGTGATGCGCGAGGGCACGATCTTGCCGCGCTCAGAGATGTAGCGCTGCAGCGTGCGGGTGTCCTTGTAGTCGATCGCAGGCGCGTTATCGCCCGAGAAAGGGCAGACCTTGCGGCGACGGAAAAACGGTTTTGTAGCCATGTTCTCGATCCTCCTCAGGATGCCCGGCGGCGGTCGCCGCGGTCGCCACGTTCATCGCGCTTTTGCATCTGCACGGACGGGCCTTCGGCATGTTCATCGACCTTGATGGTCAGAACGCGCATCACATCGTCATGCAGGCGCATGAGGCGTTCCATTTCCTGCACGGCGCTCGCGGGCGCATCGGTGCGCAGAAAGGCGTAATGGCCCTTGCGGTTCTTGTTGATCTTGTAGGCCATCGTCTTGATGCCCCAGTATTCGTGATCCACCAGCGACCCGCCATTGTCGGACAGGATGGCGCTGAAATGTTCGATCAGAGCTTCGGCCTGTGTGTTCGACAGGTCCTGACGCGCGATCATGACATGCTCGTAAAGCGGCATGCGATCTCCATTCTTCTACAGGGCGCATTTCAAAAGACAGGCAAAACTCTTTCCGCGCCCTGTCTACGAGAGCTGCGCCGGTGATACCCTTCGCGGAAACTAGGCGGGCCTTAAACCAAGCCGCGCCGGGATGCAAGCGCCGTGACGACGAAGCGCCTCAGGGGCGCTCGGCCATGCGCTCCAGGATTTCGGCTGTGCGCTTGGTGTTTTGATAGATGCCAAGCCCCAGATACAGCGCGCCGCCGATAAACAGCACGTAAATTCCGCCAAAGCCCCAGATCAGAACTGCGCCCAGAACACCCGAGGGGGTGCCTTCCGGCCCGTCGATGAAGAGCACGGCCACCCCGCCAAGAACGACACCAAGGGCGATGAGTACGATGAAGACGCCCACGATGATCTCGAAAGCCCGAATGAAAAAATCCCGCATGGTCTCTCTCTATGCTTGCTGAAAAACTCCGGTGATGCTGACACAGCGAGGTAGCGCAATCAAGCGCGGCGGTTCTTGTCACCGGACTTGTCAGCGCGCGCGCCCTGTCGCATAAGTAAGGCAACGCAAACTTTTACGGGGGTCCAGAATGGCTCATACACCTTTGATGACCGCGCTCGGCGCAGATGACACAATGTTGCGCAAGGCGGCGATGGTGGTTTTCGGCTCGCTTCTGGTCGCTATGTCGGCGCAGGTCAGCGTGCCGATGTTCCCGGTTCCGATGACGCTCCAGACGCTGGCGATCTCGCTGATCGGCCTGACCTATGGCGCGCGGCTCGCAGGGGCGACGCTGATCGCCTATCTCGCGCAAGGTGCGGCGGGTCTGCCGGTCTTCGCGGGCGGGGCTGCGGGCGCAGCCTATATGATGGGGCCGACGGGTGGCTTCCTGATCGGCTTCATCGCGATGGCTTGGCTCACGGG
>PXDM01000193.1 GCA_003565055.1 Paracoccaceae bacterium | reverse complement strand
TTCTACTTCGTCTTCTTCGTCGTCTTGTTCTTCGAGTATGCTGTCAACTTTCGCCTCTAGAGCTGATATTCTGTTTACCACCTCGTCGATGGTTCCTGTTAATTCTGTGACTTGTGTCCTTAAGTCTGACATTTGTTCTTCTACTGTGCCCTCATCGGCTTCGTTATCTTCTGCCTCTTTTGGTTCATCTGCCTCATTTGTTTCTTTTGGTTCATTTGGCTCTTCAACTTCTGGTTTTGGTTCATCTTGCTCTTCTGGTTCTGACTCTTTTTTTAACTTTTCTGCTAGCTCTGTCTTGCCCATTGTTTCAGCCAACATAATAACTTGTTCTTTCTTTAATCCAGAGGAAGTATTCTTAAATCCTGGGACTGGTGCTGAACTTAATTCTGCGAACTCTACAATATCGACTGTTGCTATACCATCTTCTTCATTAATTTCTATTGTTTCTGGGTCAATGATTGAACCTACACTCACATACTTAATATCTCCTCGTTCAGACTTTCTAATAAAATCTTTTTCAGCTGGGTCAATGTCTACCTCGTATGTTACATGACTGTCAGTTAATCCAGACTTAACCACGTGCCCTAAAACGTGTCTTACTTCGTTTTGCTGGTGTGCAAATAAAAAAGGGTTACCTTCTAATGACTTTACAGCTTTTTTTACGCTCTCTGGTCTATAAAATACACCGTTTCTTGATGTTTCTCCTAGTGGCATTGCGTTGCCTGTTAAAAATACTTTTTCTTTTTTACCACTTTTCTTTTTTTCAATAGTGAAAGTTTCAGTATTATATAGTGTAATTTTTTCTTTACTCATAATAAAATAAATCTGTTAGGTTTTAAATATTTAACTTATTTTTGAATAATAGACACGATTATAACTTTTACCTTTTTCTGCTTTAACTTTGCCAGATTTTATAAGTTTTCTTAGAGCTTTGATAAAATTTATATAACTTCCACTACCAAATTTATTCTCAAAAAGTTCAAAAAGTTCTTTACCATGATAAGCCTCTTTATATATCTCAAAAAGTTCAAGTATCGCAAAATAGTAACCCCCTTTAAACTGACTCATACTAAACTAAAGAATTTAAAGTTTATAGATTTTACTACTGTTTATCGATTCTTGCTACACACACGCAATTACAGTTTGGATGCGATTGTAACACTGGGAGGGGATGTTTTTCGCTTGAACCTGCCTTATCAACATCATAAATATGTTCTCTACCTTTTGCACCTTGAAGTTTTCTGCAAATAATGCATGGATACTTTTTACCATCTTTGCCTATATAATCTGGAGAATTTATGTAAGAATATTTCTCGATTCCTGCCTTTTGCATTGTTTGAACTTGTCCAACATTATGAGTATGAACTATCTCGGTTCTTGCTATCCTTGTGGCAGAATATCTTGTAAGACTTTTTATTCTTGATTGAATATTTTCTACAATCTTTTCAACAGATTCACCTTTTTTTAGTCCATTAGCAATTATCCTGTCTACTGCTCTTGTTTGTTGTTTGTTCAGGCTTTGATAATGTTTTTCTTGTTGTCTTACTAACAATTCTATAGCGTTCTCGTCCACAACCTCATCAAACCTTATAGTGTTACCGTCTTGGTCTTGGATTCGTTTTGTCCCCTTTTCCCAACTATCAATTAATAACTCTTTGGCTTGTTGTAATAATTCTTTAGTTTTCTGGGAAACGTCTTTTAAATATTGCAAAAAGGCGTCATTAAGGTTTTCTTTTCCAGTAGTTTCTAAGAATTTTCCAAGTTTCTCTTTTAAGATTGTTTCATCATAAAATGTATTAAATATGAGCTCTTGGTATTTTGTAATATTCTTTTTTACTCCAAACCTTTTACGCCTTTCTATTCTTAGTCTTGCGACTTTTTCGTTTTGTGTTTCGTTTTGCATAGTATAAGTTTTCTACTCTTTCAAGTTCATTGTCTTTGTGCCAGAACTTACTTAGTATCTTTTTTAGTTTTTTTAGTTTCTCCATTAATAGCACCTTTAAGATTTTCTAGGATATTATCTCCCGGACTTCCCATTAAATCAAACCTTCTTAAGTATCCAATTTCTTCATCTGGCTCGTAACCTAGAGATTCTCTGTATTCGTTTAAAGTAATTATTCCCATGTTCCATTCTTGAATTAATCTTTGAGTTTTTTCTTGCCTAAGTTCAACATCAAATTCACCCCATTCATACCAAAAAGTTGCATTAGGGATTTTAACTCCTGCACTTTTTAAAACGTTTAAGCTGCTCAACATTCCTTCTTGAATACTTTCGTTTACAACATCAGTAAAATAGTCCCTCATTGCTACGATGCTTAAATAAAATATTTGTTTTTGTTCAACCGATGTGCTACGATTCACAAGTTCGCCATGAATAATAAACTCTGGGCTTAAACTTATACTAATTTTTCTTTTAAAATAGTCAAGGTATCCTGTAAGTTCCACTAATTGTCCACTATCTGTGACATTAATACTATCCATTGGCATCCCTACAATACTACTTTCAAAATCTTTCTGGGATTTTAATTGTTTAGAGATTAATTGCACTTGTTTTGGTGTCCATACTGACGGTTTTTCTGGGCTTGATTGTTTTGGGGTAAGTATTTTCTGAGGTATCGCTTTAAACATTGAAATTACTGCTATGCTTCGTTCAATTCTTTGCATGATTTCAACATCATTAAGTATACTAAAAAGTGGACTTCTACCGTATAAACCAAAATGGCTATTCATGAATTTAAAATGTATAATTTCTTCTGGAGAGTATTCTATACCAAATATTGTCTCAAGTCCGAACGGTGTCTGTAGTGTGAACTTTTTAACTCCTAGACTTTTTGCTTGTGCTTCTGTATAAAATAATCTTCTAATGTATCGTCTGGGTTTATTGTTTTTATAGTCCCACTCAATATACATGTCTTCAGAGTTTTCTATGTGCTTATATTTGAAACTTCCTTTTGAACCTTTAATTTTTTTAATGTAACCATCACCAGTGATAATTGCTTCATTCTCTGCTTCACGTTTAGCATTTTTAAAATTTGTAAAGTTTTCCCATTTTTCGCCATAATCCTTAATAATCATATTTTCTGAGCATACTCCACTATTTTCGCCTTCCAATAAATTCACTAAATTATTTACTGCTACCTGAACAAACGAATTATCATTGTAAGCCTTTTTTGCTCTAGCTTTTTCTTGATGAATTGATAAGGTTTTATCAGAAAAAATATCTTGTGCCAGTTTAAAACTCACACCGTATTGTCCTGCCCTATTTATTAAGTCTGTCAGTTGGTCATCTACTGATGGTTTACTGCTTTCTTTCTTAAAAATATTTTTTATTGTATCAAACATAGCATTATACCTCATTCAATTCTTATATATTTAACTAAGTCCAACTTACTGAACCTACTGCAAATTCTGTCTCGTTGGCTTTATCTTCAAGTGCATAAAATAATGCATCTATCAAGTGATCGTTTAATTTTACTGGTTGGTCTAGTATTCGGTTATCTTTATCAGACTTCCATTTATAAGATTTTAATTCTTTGATTAAGTTAATTGAGCGTTTTGTCACATAGAGTTTATGCTTCTTCAAAAAGTTAATATTTCTAAGAACACTATCTTTCCCTTTTCGTGTCCCTTTTATATTATAATCTGCCTTGAATATGTCTTGGATTACTTCTGGTCTTGCTGAATCTCCTGTGATTGTATCTGCGTATGTTATGAGTCCAGAATCTCTTAACTTGTTCAATTCTTCAATCATTAGGTCGCTTGTTAGTTCACTCTTGTATAAAAGTTCGTCCACTATTATCCCTTTTGGGTGGTATAATACTCTGACTAGTGCTGTCTCATTATTGAACCCAAAATCCATACCGTACAATAATTCGCCCTCTCCCTTAAACTCATCAACTAAGCTCCAATTACTAAAAATTGTAGTTTTTGATACTCCTCTAATCCCTAGTCCAAACACTCGCCAGTAGTTCTCGTCTGTCTCTTTGTATGCCTCAATAGACTTTCTTATCCTTTCTGGGAGAAAAGGATTATCTTTGTATGTAGAATGAAATACTATAACCTCGTCTTGTGTTTGTATATCATAATACCAGCCAAACTCTGTTGATGGATTATAATCTATGATTGTTAATTCTTCAGTTCTCTGGTTTAATTGCTTATAATCGTCAGGGTTTAACTCGTTTGCCTCATTAATGAATATTATATTACGCTTTCTTCCTCTAACCTTTTGCTCCTGGTCTAGCCCAAAAAACCTGAATATATTGTTTCCAATCTTATAAATGTTCTCTGTCTTGTTGTGATTGTTTTCTGAATAAAGGTTATATCTTCTAAGAATTTCAAAAAAGTCAAACATTACTGTATCTCTCACGCTTGGAAATGCTTTACGGCATATGTCTATTATTTTGTTATCCCAGTCACTTAATGATTTTTGAATTAGCCATATTAGAATATTATAAGTTTTGCTTGACCTTGAGCCACCCTCTTCAATCATTACTGGGTAGTTTTGGTTATAGGCAGTCTCGCAGTCATCGTATACTTTAGTTGTCTGTATTTTCAGAGTCACCATTTTGCCCTCTTATTACTTCAACTTGTATTTTGTCTATGTTTTGTTTTACTTCACCAGATAGATTTATGTCGCTTTGTTCTGTAAATCCTCTGTGTTTCATTTGGGTTTTTGCCCAAAATTTCAGCATATCTTTGTCTTCCTCTAATGCTTTTTTATATATTCTGGAGTAGATTAAATCGTTATGATGCTCTACTGCATTATCTAACATCTGTTTGAATTTATCTTGTTGTAACCATTTATAATAAGTTTTCCTGTCTATTCCTATTTCTTCACAAGCTGAACTAATATTTCCCATTTTTCTAATATATG
>PXDM01000089.1 GCA_003565055.1 Paracoccaceae bacterium | reverse complement strand
CCAGCCATTGGTTCAGCTTCGCCGTCGGCACGCGGCGGTTCCAGATCTCATGGGCGCGCAGGACAGCGGCGTGCAGCCGGTCGAGGCCCTTGCCGGTTTTGGCCGAGACTGTGACCAGCGGCGCGCCACGCAACTGCGGCAGGAGTTTCTCGAAACTCGCGCGCAGATCGCGCAGTTTCTCCTGCTTTTCGTCTTCTAGATCCCATTTGTTCACCGCGACCACGACCGCGCGCCCCTCGGTTTCGGCAAAATCCGCGATGCGCAGATCCTGCTGCTCGAAGGGTATCGCTGCATCCAGCAGCACCACCACGACTTCGGCAAAGCGCACAGCGCGCAGCCCATCGGCGACCGAGAGTTTCTCGACCTTGTCCACGACCCGTGCTTTCTTGCGCATCCCCGCCGTATCGAAAACCCGTGTCGGCGTGCCCTGCCAGTTCAGGCTCACGGAAATCGAATCGCGCGTTATCCCGGCCTCGGGGCCGGTCAGCAGCCGGTCTTCGCCAAGGATCTTGTTGATCAGCGTCGATTTGCCGGCATTGGGTCGCCCGATCACGGCGATCTGCAAGGGCCGCTTGGTGCTCGGGGCGAGATAGACGCCTTCGCCATTCTCCTCGACATCGAGATCGACCTCCGGCGCATCGGCGGCGGCGCGCTCGGCATAGTCGTCGGCGAGCGGGCGCAGCATGTGATAGAGCTCATCCATCCCCTCGCCATGTTCGGCCGAGAGCCGCACAGGTTCGCCCAAGCCCAGACTATAGGCATCCAGCACGCCCGCTTCACCCGCGCGCCCTTCGGCCTTGTTCGCCGCAAGGATCACGTGATCCGCGCGTTTGCGCAGGATATCGGCGAAAATCTCGTCCGTTGGGGTGATGCCTGTGCGTGCATCGACCAGAAACAGGCAGATATCGGCCATATCGACCGCGCGTTCGGTCAGGCGACGCATGCGCCCCTGCAGGCTGTTATCGGTGACCTCTTCCAGCCCGGCTGTGTCGATCACCGTGAAGCGCAAATCGCCCAGCCGCGCATCGCCTTCGCGCAGGTCGCGCGTGACACCGGGCTGGTCATCGACCAGCGCGAGGCGCTTGCCGACAAGGCGGTTGAACAGCGTCGATTTGCCGACATTGGGGCGGCCTACGATGGCCAGAGTGAAACTCATCCGTCTTGCTCCTGAACGCAAACATGGCCCCGAGGCTGGGGCCATGCGCCTGAAATCCTGCAGCCCTTCGTCTCAGCGAAAGGCCATCAACTGCCCGTCGCGCGACACCGCATAGAGCGTGCCACCCACGACGATCGGGGCAACAGCCGCGCCCGAGCGCAGCGGCGTCTCGCCTGTGATCTCGCCCGAGACCGGATCGAAGCGGCGCAGCACCCCGTCGCCAGAGCCGACGATCAACTGCCCGCCCGCCAAAGTGGGGCCGTAATGCGGATGGATGGCCGCACGTCTGCGCTCGCGGGTTTCGGTAAAGAGCGGCAATTCCTGCCCCCAGATCACCTCGCCACTGGCCGCATCGAGCCGCAAGAGACGGTTGCGGTCCGACAGCATGAAGATTGACCCGCCCACGGGCCAGACTGGGCCATAAGCGGCCTCAGTCGCGGTCCAGATGGGGCGCCCGTCGCTGCGGCTGAGCGCCATCACGCGGCCCGACTGGTTGCCGACATAGATCACATCGCCCTGCACGACCGGATCGCCGGTCACATCCGTCACCGAGGCATAGGCCACGCCCAGACGCGTGCCCGCGACTGCGCGCCGCCACATGATCTGGCCGGTTTCGCGCTGGGCGGCGATGAGTTCGCCTGCAGGCGTCGGAAACAGCACCAGATCGCCCGCAACTGCCGGGGCCGCGCCGCCGATCATCGACGATGGCGAGGGCGCGCCGCTCAATTGCCAGTCGGTCTGGCCGGTGCCCGCGTCAACCGCCCAGGCCGTGCTGTCGCTGGCGACCACATAGACATGGCGGCCTGACACTGTCGGAGCCGCCGAGAGGGCCGCGTCAAAACGCTTCGACCAGACCTCTGCGCCTGTGCTCAGATCGAGTGTGTAGAGCATCCCGAAGGCCGAGGTGACGTAAAGCCTGCCGCCCGCAATCGCGAGCCCCCCGCCCGAGGCCGAATCCGGGCTGCGCGCGAATGCCGGGGTGAGATCGCGGGTCCAGACAGTCTCGCCACTGGTGCTGGTGGCACTGACGCGGGCGCGGCTGTCGAGCGTGTAGATCACCCCGCCCGCGGCGACGGGTTCCGCCGTGATCCGGTGCCGCCGCCCTTCGCCTTGCCCGATCGGCGCGGACCAGACAGGTTGAAGCGCGCCGCTTAGTGCAGGGTGCGCGATCCGGGTCGAAGGCGAGCCCAGCCTGTGGGTCCATTCGGAATTCAGCGTTGTGGCCGGAAGCGCAATCGGGGCCGCGCGATTGACTGGAACTTCGCCCGCGCTCTCGTCAAAAGGTGCGCGCAACGGGAAGCGGTCCCCTTCGAGGATGAAGTCGCGACTGCATGCGGAAACAAGCCCGACAATCGCCAACAGGCCCAGGCTGCTCCAGAGCTTCACCATATGCTTCCCTCCGCTCCCAACCGATCGGCGCCCGGTCTCATCGTCCCGCAGCCTGCCCTTCAGCGACGCGATCACGGTGCGGTTCCGCCGAGCGCCGTGATCAACTGCGTGACGCGCCGCTGGAGACTGTCAGACACATCTGATTGTGACAACAAGTCGGTCAGGATTTCAATGGCCCTTTCGCGATTGCCCTGTTCGAGTTGCAACAGCGCTGTCTGCTCCAGTGCAACAGGCCGCATCGGCTGGCCGGGTTGCGACAGCCCTGCGAGCAACTGCTCGCGCTCGGCCAGCGGAATCTCGCGGCCGCCCGCGATGATGCGCTGCAGCGTTGCGAGTTGTCGATAGGCCTCGGGCAGCGCAGAGTCATTCGCGGCTGCCTGCAAGGCCTCCAGCGCTGCAGGGCGATCTTCTTCGAGCAGCGCCCCGGCGCTGAGCAGGCGCAGCAAACCGGCCTGCGCGCCTGTGGTGTCGATCTCGGCGAGGGCCGCGATGCGGTCGGCGGTCTCGTTGTTTTCCAGCGCCGCCAGCACGGCGTCGCCGAAAGCTTCGGCGCTGGCACGGGCCTGCGCCTTGCGCCACTCGTTCCACGCGGTGCCCCCCACGACCAGCAGAACCAGCAGAACTGCGATCCAGCCGTAGCGCCGCAGCAGGTTCAGCGCCCGCTCCCGACGCAGATCTTCGGTCACTTCGTTGAAGAAACTGTCAGAGTTGCTCACATGACACCTTTTCTTAAATCGGCTCCCTCATATCCTGAAGCCAGTCTGATTGCAAAGCCCTGCCTGCAGACGAATTGCGCAGCTTTTGGCCGAGAAGGTGAAAGAAAATGTCAACGACACACGCATTCCTTGATTTTCCCGGTCTGGCGGGTAATCTGAACTGGTCAGTTTAGCGTAAAAGCCTTATGTCGCTCGCGAGCTGTCCCTGGAGTCTCATCTGATGCGTATCTTTCCTCTGCTGACTGCGCTGGTCGTCTCGCTGGTCCTGTATCTGGCAGTGATGGAGCGCGCCGCGCTGCTGAGTTTCGCAGGCGTCATGGCGGAAGAGCCTGCGACAGAGACTGACAGCACGGACGAGGCCCCGCGCGTCCATGTCGTCGCGACCCGCTCGGACGCGGAGCCTGTCGCCAATACCGTGCTTTTGCGCGGCCGGACCGAGGCCATGCGTCAGGTCGAAATCCGGGCCGAGACCTCCGGGCTGGTCATTTCGGACCCGTTGCGCCGCGGGGCGGAGGTGAACGCGGGGGACCCGCTTTGCGAATTGTCGTCAGGCGTGCGCAAAGCCGCGCTCGATGAAGCACGCGCCCGGCTGAGCGAGGCCGAGATCAACTTTCGCGCGGCTTCTGGTCTCACGGATAGCGGCTTTGGCAGTGAGGTGCGGCTGGCGAATGCGCGGGCAGCCCTGCAATCGGCGCAGGCCGGGGTCGACCGCGCTGTGGAAGAACTCGCGCGGCTGGTGATGCATGCCCCGTTTGACGGAATCCTTGAAACTGACACGGCGGAACTGGGCAGCTTGCTGCAGCCGGGTGCGCTCTGCGCAACGCTGATCCAGATGGACCCGATCAAACTCGTGGGTTTCGCGACAGAGGCGCAGGTGGATCAACTGGCGCTGGACGCGCCAGCCGGGGCACGACTGGCCTCCGGCCGCGAGGTCATGGGCACTGTGAGCTTCATCGCCCGTTCCGCCGATCCGCAGACCCGCACCTTCCGCGTCGATATCTCCATCCCGAACCCCGATGGCGTGATCCGCGACGGGCAAAGCGCTGATATTCTTGTGCAAGGGCGCGCACAGATGGGGCATCTTCTGCCCGGCTCCGCGCTCACGCTCGATGACAGCGGCACGCTGGGGCTTCGGGTGGTCGACGAAGACGGGCTTGTGAGCTTCAAGCCTGCGCAAATCCTGCGCGACACGGATGACGGCATCTGGCTCGGGGGGCTGCCCGACGCGATCAACGCAATCACGCTCGGGCAGGAATTTACCCGCGAAGGTGCGCGCGTGCGGGTCACATGGGCAGATGATACGGGGGCCGCGCCGTGATCGGCATCGTCTCATGGGCCGCAGGCCGCGCGCGGATGATCCTCGCGCTTGTGGCGATGGTCATGTTCGCGGGCACTGCTGCCTATATCAATCTGCCCAAAGAGGGCGAGCCTGATATCGAAGTGCCCGCTGTGATCATCACTGTGCCTTTTCCGGGCATTTCGGCCGCTGATGGCGAAACGATGCTCGTCAAGCCGATGGAAAACGAGCTGACAGATCTCGACGGGCTCAAGAGCATCAACGCTTTTTCGGCAGACGGTTTTGCGGCGGCGGTGCTCGAATTCGAATTTGGCTG
>PXDM01000206.1 GCA_003565055.1 Paracoccaceae bacterium | reverse complement strand
GTGGGGAATGTCAATGCGGTGCCTTGCGCAGATGCCGGGCCAACGGGTGAAATGCGACAGTCGGGCGCCGTGGTCAGGCCCGGCTGATCAGCCCGCCGGGATGGCGCTGAATCGCGCCCTGCATTTCCATCATTACGAGCGCAGGCGAGATCGCGGCGGCTGAAAGCGCGAGGTCACGGATGATCTGATCTTCTGCGACCGGGCTTGGCCCCAGCAGATCGAGGATGCGCTGGTCGAGCGCCGCCGGGGACGGGGCGGGCTCTGCGGGCTTCGCGGGCCGAGACTCCACGGGGGCAGGGTGCTGCTCTTGCAGCCGACTAAGGACTTCCAGCACATCGTCCACATGGCGCACCAGCGTCGCGCCCTCGCGGATCAGCCGGTTGCAACCGCCTGCGCGCCCGTCAATCGGGTGTCCCGGAACGGCCATGATTTCGCGCCCCTGATCGAGCGCATCGCGCGTTGTGATCAGCGTGCCGGATTTTTCCGCCGCCTCGACGACCACCACGGCCAGCGACAGGCCCGCGATGATCCGGTTGCGCGTCGGGAAATGCCGCCCGGTGGGTTGCTGGCCCATGCGCTGCTCCGACAGACGCAGCCCCTGATCCGCGATCGCCGCCGCGAGCACGGCATTTTCGACAGGGTAAATCACATCGACACCCCCGGCCATGACCGCGATGGTGCCTGTCTTCAGGCTGCCGTGATGGGCGGCGGCATCAATGCCGCGCGCAAGGCCCGAGACCACTGTATAGCCTTCGTGCCCCAGCCCTTCGGCCAATCCGCGCGCCGTGCGCGTGCCGAGGCTGGAGGCATTGCGCGCGCCCACGAGCGCCACCATCGGGCGCAGGATCGGGGGGCGCTGGCCCATGCACCACAGCACTGGCGGCGCGTCGGAAATGCTGGCGAGCGTCGCCGGATAAGCGTCCGTGCCGTAACAGAGCATCCGCGCGCCTTTGGCGCGGGCGAGATCCATCTCGCGCTCGGCTGCATCCTGTGAATAGGGGGTGTATTCTGCCACCCCCGCGCCGCGCGCAATTTCTGGCAACGCAGCAAGGGCCGCTTCTGCAGACCCGTGTTCCGCCATCAGGCGGTGGAATGTGGTCGGCCCGACACGGGCTGAGCGAATGAGACGAAGCCAGAATAGCCTGTCTTCCTCCGACTTGGGTGGGGTGAAGGGTGGGTGAGAAGAAAACAAATCTTTCGCCATTCCATCCGCCTCGCCTCATTCTGATGATGAGATTGCACAACGATGGTTAAGAGGAGGTAAAGATTTCTGCGCGCAACTTCAAAAAAGCAGTCTTCTTGCATTTTATTTCTGACCGGCCCCCGCATCAGGCCGCACTCCCCCGACCGTAAGCCCGCCAATCATCACAGTGGGTTGGCCCACGCCGACCGGCACCCATTGCCCGGCCTTGCCGCAAGTGCCCATGCCCGGATCAAGCGCCATGTCATTGCCCAGGGCGCGAATCTTCGTCAGTGCCGTCGCCCCGTCGCCGATTAAGGTGGCCCCCGTGACCGGCCCGACCACCTTGCCGCCCTTCACGCGGTAGGCTTCGGTGCAGGAAAACACGAATTTGCCATTGGTGATATCAACCTGACCACCGCCGAATCCGACCGCGTGAATCCCGTCTTTAAGATCGGCCACGATATCCTCCGGCGCGGTCTCGCCGCCCAGCATATAGGTATTGGTCATGCGCGGCATCGGCGCATGTGCGTAGGATTCGCGCCGCCCGTTGCCTGTGGGGGCAACCCCCATCAGCCGCGCGTTCTGGCGGTCCTGCATGTAGCCCACCAAAACCCCGTCCTCGATCAGCACATTGCGCGCCGACGGCGTGCCCTCATCGTCAATGCTGATCGAGCCGCGCCGGTCCGGGATCGTCCCGTCATCGAGCACCGTGACCCCCTTGGAGGCCACTTGCTGCCCCAAAAGCCCCGAAAAGGCCGAACTGCCCTTGCGGTTGAAATCGCCCTCCAACCCGTGGCCCACAGCTTCATGCAGCAAGATGCCCGGCCAGCCCGGTCCGAGCACCACATCCATCACACCCGCCGGGGCAGGCGCGGCCCCGAGGTTGACGAGCGCGATTCGCAGCGCCTCGCGCGCCATGTGCGACCAGGTCTCGCGCGCCATCAGCCCGTCGAGCCCCGCACGCCCGCCGCCCCCGGCCGAGCCCGATTCGCGCCGTCCGTTCTCCTCGACGATCACCGACAGGTTGAGCCGACTCATCGGGCGGGTGTCGCGCAGCTCCACCCCATCAGGGCGCAGGATCGCGATCTGCTGCAGCGACGCGCCCATCGAGACCGAGACCTGCACCACGCGCTTGTCGAGCCCGCGCAGATAGTCGTCGATCTCGCGCAGCACATCGAGTTTGACGGCGAAACTCGCCCCGGCAATCGGGTCAGCATCCGTGTAGAGTTTGCGATTGGTCGCGCGGGGCGCATCGGCGAGCGTGCCGCCGCCCTCGCCGACAGCCAGACGCGCGGTCTCAGACGCGCGGCGCAGGGCGTCCATGGTCATATGCGTTGAATGCGCATAGCCGGTTACCTCGCCCCGGACCGCGCGCAGCCCGAACCCCTCGGATGCGTTGTAACTCGCTGATTTGATGCGCTGGTCGTCGAGCAGCAGCGATTCGGAGACGCGTCTTTCGGCGAAAATCTCTCCATCATCCGCGCCGTCAGTCGCATTGCGCAGAACAGAAAGTGCAGCGTCTCTGTCGAAGATGGTCTCGAAAGGGCGGAAGTCCGTGTCGCTCATGCGCTGGGGGCCTTTCTTGCTGGGGATCGGGGCGACATGGGTCAGCCCCTCTGTCGTTGATCTGCGTCAATAAACCATAGCATTCTGCGACAGTTTTGCTTGTTCTGAGATCTATAATATGGTTTTACAAGGGCAAAGCTCAACGGGATTCCATCGCATGCCGTTTCGGTTGCCTCGGGGCCCCGCCAATAATGTGGCGATACGCCGCGCAAAAAAACGGGAACCGAAGATGCTATTTTCCAGAGCCCTCCCTGCAGTCGCGACGCTTGGTATGGTCGGCCTGCGCCCCGCGCAGCTCTCGGCTGAAGATTTGCTGCCCCAGCTGCCGGTGCTTGGCGCGCCAGTGCCTGATGGCACCGCGCTGCAAACGCCCTTCACGGCTTTGGCGCGTGAGATTGTCTTTCTCGACAATTTGCTGCTCTGGATCATTGTGCCGATCACGATCTTCGTCACGGGGCTGCTGATCTGGGTGATCGCGTTCCACAACCGTAAAGCGAATCCGGAACCTGCGCGTTTCACGCATAACACGCCGCTGGAAGTGGCCTGGACCGTCGTTCCCGCGCTGATTCTGCTCTTTATTGCGCTCTTCACCTTCCCCGCGCTGCGCCACCAGCAGGTGATGCCAGAAGCAGAGGTGACCATCAAGGTGACAGGTCTGCAGTGGTATTGGGATTACGAATATGTCGATCATGGCGTGCAATTCTCGCAATTCATGCTGGAGCGCGATGAATTGGCTGATTACGGCTATTCCGATGATCTCTACTTGCTGGCCACGGATACGGCGATGGTTGTTCCGGTGAACCGCGATATCGTGCTGCAGGTGACCGCCGGGGACGTGATCCACGCCTGGACGATCCCGGCATTCGGGGTCAAGCAGGACGGGATCCCCGGCCGCCTCGCAGAGCTGTGGTTCAATGCCGAGGAAGAGGGCATCTATTTCGGCCAGTGTTCCGAGCTTTGCGGCATCAACCATGCCTATATGCCGATCACTGTGAAAGTTGTGAGCGATGCCGAATATGTCGCCTGGCTTGAGCGTCAGGGCGCTGACCTGGCCAATGCGCCGGACTGGATCACGAATGTGACCCAGCTCGCAGCGGCTGAGTGAGAGATCAGGCGGGGGACGCCCCCGCCGCGCCACTTCTGACGGGATCAACCGATGAGCGATATCCGCGCTGACATGACATTTGCTGAGCCCGGCGAGGCCGGTTTCGGGGATTATGTCGCCCTGCTCAAGCCGCGGGTCATGTCGCTGGTGATCTTCACCGCGCTGGCGGGCCTGCTGGTCGCGCCGGGACAGCTCCACCCGATCGAAGCACTGGCAGCGATCATCTTCATCGCGCTTGGGGCCGGGGCTTCGGGCGCGTTGAACATGTGGTGGGACGCCGATATCGACCGGGTGATGAAGCGCACGGCCAAGCGCCCGATCCCCGCAGGCAAGGTCGCGCCGCAGGAGGCCATGGCGCTCGGCGTGGCGCTGTCGGGCATCTCGGTCGTGATGCTGTGGCTGTCCACTAATGCATTGGCTGCGTTCCTTCTCGCCTTCACGATCTTTTTCTACGCCGTGATCTATTCGATGTGGCTCAAGCGCGCGACGCCGCAGAATATCGTCATCGGCGGCGCGGCCGGGGCCTTCCCCCCGATGATCGGCTGGGTGGCGGTGACAGGCTCGATCAGCATTGAGGCCTGCCTGATGTTCATGCTGATCTTCATGTGGACGCCGCCGCATTTCTGGGCCTTGGCGCTTTTCATGAAATCCGACTATCACAAGGCCGAAGTGCCGATGCTGACAGTGACCCATGGGCGCAAGGCGACCCGCGCGCATATCCTCGTCTACACCATCGCGCTGGTGCCCTTCGCGCTGGCGGCAGGCTTCACCTCGATTGGCGGACCCGTCTATCTGGCGCTCGCACTTGGGCTCAATGCGATGTTCTTGCACGGTGCCTGGGCGATCTGGCGCCGCGATGAGGTGCAGGCCGAAGCCGATAATTACGCAACCGAAAAGCGCGTTTTCCGCTTCTCGCTGGCCTATCTCTTCGCGCATTTCTGCGCGATTCTGATGGAGGCCGGGCTGGCAAACATTCCCGCCTATGCGGAATTCGCGGCATCCTTCAAGATTCTGGAGCTGTTCT
>PXDM01000438.1 GCA_003565055.1 Paracoccaceae bacterium | reverse complement strand
TTGCACTTGGAACTTGAGCCTAAGGTGTCTCGGCCAGGTTTCGACGGTCGTCGGGCGCGCGCAGGTAACGATTGTCAACTTTTCTAAACTTTTGTAAACCCTGCGCAAGGCCAGTCTTGCAGGGATGCACCCCCAGCGCTGCACATGAACTCGCCTTTGCGCGCGCCATGTCAGGCGCAGATCACGAGGGTGCTCTCTCTGCGCACGGAGCGCCTCAGAGGCAAAAGATACTTCATATTCGGACCTGGTCAGCATCATTTAGATGATGCGGCAGACCACTTGAGGGGTATCGGTTACAGGCTTTGCAACTGTGGCTTGATTTTTTCTTAAATTCGTGTAATGTTCTTCTTGCTTTCTTTGTTTCGTTACTTCCTGCGACCGAGGGCCCGTATTGGCCTTTATCGGCGACTTGAGGTATCTGGAATGCGCGTCAATCTAAACTCCCGGGAATTGCGGATATTAGCAAGGCGCGCGCGTGCGCCCCGGAAGCAATCTGACACCCTGCAATGGCTCGCGGCTGTGATTGTGTTGGCTGCATCGCTGACCGTCACTGGGTCTGCGTTTGCAAAGGACGATCAGTCCCGAGATGTGCAACTCGTCCATACAGCCGCAGTTTACCCGGACCTGATCCGTGCAAGGTCAAGCTTGCAGCCGGAAGCCATGCCGGTGCAGTTCGACCGGCGCTGTCTGCAAGAAGTGAGTGCGCGTCCAGGGCGCGCATTCATTCAGGATAATGCCCGTAGGAACGCGCGTATCAGATGGCGTCAGCTGATACGCCGCACACCGCAGATGGGCGAGCGTTATGCGATCTGGGATTACTCGATAAGGCATTTGCAGCCGGGCTGCGAAGGTCCGGCGGGCTATTGCTGTTTCAAGAGGTTTCAAAACGGACGCTGGATTTGTCACGCGGTGGCCACTCCCTGCGATGGGCCTCCAGGTTAGCAGACAGGAGACTCCATATCACTCGAACTGTTTTCGGAATGCATGTCTTGGTGGGAGGGGGAAATGCAAAAATGCGGTCTTTCAAAAATGAATTTTACGGGTCTCTTGCGTTTCTTTGGGCTGATCTGCGTTTTCGCAATGCTTCACGGTCAGGCGCAGGCCCAGACCAGCCCAAGGCCCGATCCCGAAGCGCAACGACTTTTCATGGATCCGTCGGTGCGGCGTGAGCGCGAAGGGGAACTTTTTGTGCCAGGCTTTCCAAGCTTGGACCAACAAATCCAACCGATGACCGGACTGGCAGACCCGCAAGGAAGTCAAATCGTCAGATACAGTTGCTGCGACAATCTCGAAATTCGCGTCGCGCCTGAGGCCGGCGCGCGGGTTCTCAATCGCCTCCAGACAAACGAAATGGTCTGGGTTCAGGGACTCGTTGATGACATCGGAGGCCACCGCGCCGTCGTGGAAACGTGTCTGTCAGCCTATCCCGTTGCTTGCGGATCCATATGGGCGCACGTTTATGTTCCGGAGCGATCAGCTGCGGCATCTACCGTCTCTGGATATGTTCCCTTGACGGCCCTGTTTGCCCGCAGCGAGCGCCCCGAAGTCGGCGAAGCGCAATTCGAGCTGAGTTTTGGCAGGCTCGCGCGCGAAATCCACGGCCAGATCGATCGCGGGCTGATCAACTCGCCCGGCTGCAGCAACCCTGCGGATGTCCTTGTCGCCTCGGGCCGGGATGTCCAGTCGCGCGACTCCGTGTTCCTGGTGGACAGGAGCGAACGGCGGATGTGCAGCGACGCGCTGTCGGAAAGATGCGCCCCGTATCTTGCAAGCTGCGCAGGCCTGGACGAGAACAGCAAGGCGATCAGGGGATGTGTCTATCAGACCGTCGCCGAATGTGGTCGTGAGCGCCCTGCGCGCCAACCGTCGGCGAGCCTGCGGCGATGCATCGAGCCATGTCGACCCAGCAGGGCAATCTGCCGCGATTGCAGGACGTGGTATGATGCAACGGGACAAGGCCGCTCAGGATGGAAAACCTCGGCAGATATCTATGATCAGTGCCTCCAGGAAAGCCTTAACTGCCGCAATCTTGCCCCGACATCTGACGCGACTCTTTGCGAGATCGACATGATGGGATGCCGCGCCCGCGCGACAGATGGCATGACGGCGCTTTGCGAGCCTTATGTGGGGCCCAATGACACGAAACGCTTCGGGAATCCTGCCGCCTATCAATGCGGTGAGTTGCCTTTCGGACATACCCATCTCGGATATCGCGAAGGGTCCGTCCTGGCATTCGACGGTCGGGCCCAGATGCAGGGCAATCCGGATCATGCCTGGAAACATCTGGACTTCATCGATGCACCACCCTTCCAGGGCCGGATCTCGGCGGGGCGGCGCGACCATCAGGTGGCCTTCAGCTACCGGCAGCGCAATCTGACCTCTGGGCGGGTCGAAACGATCTCTGCACCCAAGGCACTGACGGCGCGCAGTATCTGGCTGACGCTCAGACCACATCGGCCGATGGTTGATCGCGCTGATGGCGAGGGTCGTGAGAGAGCGGACGTGCTGGATGTTGGGATGTGCCTGCATGCCCCGGGGGTCGCCATTGATCTGGGCAGGCTCTCCACGCCGCAATCGCGCGAGTGGGAACTGCTCGCCACGGATATCGACCTCGGGAGTTGTGAGATCGCCAGCTTTAAGGCCTGCGGCACGCTCCGCTTCATCGCAAGGGACGGCACGCTCGAACACGACTGGCTGGGCGATCTGAAGATCGAGCATCCGTTCAGCAGGATCCTGCGCGCGCCGGATGTCACGGCCGGTCCGGTGACGCAGATCCTGCGGATGGATCTTCCGATCATCATCGAGAACGCCTATGCGCGCGAAGCTGTCAGGCTGCTGCTGACCGGATCCCCGCGCGCGGTCCAGCGCCAGCATGCGCGGATGCTCGCTGCACTGTTGACGCGTGCTGACGGCGTTTCGGGCAGTCTGGTTGACCTAGCCGTGCAGATTGCCGGCTCTAGATTGCCGCTCGATATGGAAAAGCCGTTGAAAACGGCGATCAGCGACGCCATCGACCTGCCACAGATCAACCCGCAAGAGCGCATTTCAGAGGTCTGTCAGGCCTTGACACGCGCCAATGCGGCACCGACTCTGGGACATTTCTACAATTTTCTGCGTCGGAACTGCGAAGGGCTGGCCTCGCATGCGTCCCTGCGCCTGTTCGTGCCGCATGAGGCCAGCAGCGCGGCGGGATGCTATGACCCTGGGCAGTATTTCGCCCCTGCGGATGCGCGTGAAAACCCATGGTGGGCGGGATACAGCGGACAGAACTGGTGGTTCCCGCTATGGCCAGATCAGGGATGCAGAGTGGCCGCGAAGGCGTCGCTGGCCATGGATCGGGCCTTGTGGCCCATCCTGCGTTGCGCAGTTGCCCAACAGAATGCCATCATCAACTCTCAACAGCGTGGAGCGAGGACCGCACTGATCCAAGACATCGTCCGGAGCTGCCAAGACTTTGGTCAGCGAGCCATCGCTGAGCTTTACGGCAGCGGACAGGATCTTGCCAGCCTTCTCCCTGCACGCGGTGGTGTCCAGTTCCAAACAGGGCCCTGACATATTGCGCGAGGTGAACAGGTCATGGCCCTGTCCGAGCGCCCGATGCATATAGTCTGGGTCATAGCCGACCCGCAGATGGTCGATCTGCGGATCAAGTCAGCCCGGAAGCGCGTGGCCCCTCTCGTCCCGCTCATCGCGCAGACCAAACGTGTAGTAGCAGTTCGCCCGACCTGCACTATTCACATCGCCCCGAACTTTGGCCTCGGTTCTTAGGGCATTCGGGCGTTCGCGGGAGGTGGCCTACCAGACCCGGGACCGACTGGCTCGCCAGCGCAGCCAGACGATCAATTCCCTGCGCGCGCATTTGGCCGAGCAGGGCATCATTGCCACGCGGTGAACGCCAATCTGATCGCAGGGTGATTGCATGATCTCGGTGAGCGGCGGCTCCGGCCCATTGATTTGTCCTGTTCCTGATGCGTGACGTGGCTGCGAGAAGGTCTGCGCGGGCAGACGGAGGTTGCGCATGGCGGCTGTCCCTGACTTCAGCATCGAGAGGAAATTGGCATTGGTGAACCTGGCCTGCGCGGCGATCTCCGCCTGGGTCTTTGTGCCTTTCAGCGCATCGATGCGCCTGGCGATGAACCTGGCGAGCCGTGTGTCTGCATGGGGGTGTTTCATCTTGTCTCCGAGCTATGCGTTGTATGATATCTGAATTATAGCAATCGCTTAGCGGGGATCATGATGGTAATGCTGCTGGCTGAGATCACCTGTGGTGGTCTTGGAGACGGTCGACGGGTGTTCTGCGAACTTGCTGCAAAGGCGGATCCGACCCGTCTGGGGAGCCTCCGCAACCACAAACGCCGCTCGGGATGATACCGTTTGATCTGCTGGCCTCGTCCGGCATTCTCATGATCTAAAGGAAAGCCACTTGACGAATGCCGGGTTTCGCCAAATTCCGGCAGGGAACAGGTCGTGGTGTCGATGCTGCCGAAGTGCTTTCAGGAAGCTTGTGGGTGCAGGCGAGGGGCTCCATCCGCGCCAGGACGGCCATCCCGTAGGGCTCTAGAACGTTTCAGGGTTCGCCGAAACGTGGCTCTGCTTTCGTGAGATGGCTGGCGCATCCAGTCTCTGATCCTGGTGTATCTGAGCTGCAGGGAGTCTGGACTTCGGCGACGTGCAGATTTTGTTGGTGTCGAGAGAGTTGCGACTGCCCTCTTCTTGGCAAAGCATCGAGATGCACACGATCAGCATCTCCTCGGTTCGCGGCAATTCGTTTTCACTACAGTAGTGAATAAGATCAGAGATCGCCTCATAGAGTGCGGTGTTATTTGGCTTCTCGCTCATGATGCTAATCCACTCACTGATGCCACATCTCACTCTAATATTTCCTGACC
>PXDM01000259.1 GCA_003565055.1 Paracoccaceae bacterium | reverse complement strand
TACCACTGCGCGCAAAGGGGCACAATCCCGCGCAGCCGCCCCGGCGCAACGAGATCGGAGCCCGCATGCCGCCTTGCCTCGTGCTGACCCGCCCGCAAGCGGCCTCCGAAAGCTTTGCACGACAGGCGCGGGCAGCGGGCTGGCGTGGCGATGTCTTGATCGCCCCGCTGATGCAGATCCGTTTGTCGCCGCCCCCGCCAGTGCTGCTGAATGAGGCGCGCGTGCTCATTTTTACATCACAACATGGCGTGGCGAGCTTCGCAGAGGCGACGTCTTCGCGGCATTGGCCGGTCTGGGCTGTCGGGCCGCGCACGGCAGAGGCCGCAGGGCGCGCAGGGTTTGAGCTCATTGCGCAAGCCTCAGGTGGCGATGCAGCCTCGCTGCTGGCGGAGCTGGATGCCGCACAGATCGCTGGGCCGTTTTTGCATCTGCATGGCCGGTATCTGGCCAGTGACATCGCAGCCGCACTGCGCGCGCGCGGTCATGATGCGCGGGGCTGCGAGGTCTATGCGCAAGAAGCGCTTGCGCTAAGCGACGCTGCCCGCGCGCGGCTGTTGCAAGGCGGCGATCTGGTGCTGACAGCGTTTTCACCACGCTCTGCGCAGCTCTTGGCGGAGCAGATCGCTGCCTTGGTGCTGGACCGCGCGAAGCTACATATGGTCGCAATCAGCCAGGCCGCCGCAGAGGGATTGGCCGCTCTGCCCCTCATCCATCGTCAAATCGCGTCGCAGCCGGATGCTGCAGGAATGCTCGCGGCGCTCAGCCATATACAAGCGGCGCTTGAGCCTTTTGAAAAGCCAAGCTAAGGTAATCAAAAGGGATGTATCGCTGCACAGCAGCATAGTTCAATCGGGGGATTTGCTTTTGGCGCGCAAGACAAACGGGCGAAAAACCGGGATCAAATCCGACAATGCGACGGATGAGCCCAACGCGACAGATCAGCCCAACGCGACACCCGCAACAGATGCTGCGCAGGCTGACGCCCCTGCGCGAGACCCTGCCGACCCGAGTGCGAAGACCGGGGATCACAGCGCAGGCGAGATCAGCGCGCCCTCGGGTCTTGACGCGCCTGACAAAGCCGAATCGACGCCTGATACTGGGGCAACAGAGCCCGTTGTCACGGAATCACCCTCCGAGGCCACAGAAAACGCGCGTGAACCGTCTCCCGGCGCGGATGGGCAAGCCGCATCGCCTGATGCGGTTCAGCCAGACGCGGAGCCGTCAACGACCAGCAAGGAAACCAGCACCGGAGATTCCGCCCCGGCCGCGTCGCTCTCAGATCCCGGCCCTTTTTCAACTTCGCAGGCAGAGGCTGCGACCGCGCCTGTCGTGGCCCCACCGCCCGCGCCGCCACCTGAGAAGAAAGGTGGCTTCTTCCCGCTTTTGCTCGGGGGGCTTGTGGCCGGGGGGATCGGATACGGCACGCATTTTTATCTCACGGAGATGAGCGCGGGTGAGGATAGCAGCGCGCAGGAGATCGCCTCCCTGCAAGCCGAGGTCGAGGCGCTGCAGGCCGCATTGTCGGACCGCGCTGAAGCAGCGGAGCTGTCAGCGGTGCAAAGCGAGGTCGCCGAGACTCAATCGGCGTTGGCCGAGTTGCGCGACGATCTCGGTGCGGCGGCTGGCGCTGCCGAATTGGACGCGCTGGAGATGGAACTGGCCGAGTTGCAGGCGGCCTTCTCGGAACTGCCCGGCGCGGAAACGCTGGCGCGCGAAATTTCCTCGGGCCGGATCAGCGCATTGGCCGAGACCGTCGCGCAGACCGAAGCGGATCTGGCAGATGCAAGGTCAGAGATCGCGATTGTCCCCGACTTGCAGGCACAAGTCGCAGCACTTCAGGCGGAATTGGCAGATCTGCGAGATCTGGCCGAGCGGCGCGTCGTTGAAGCCGAGGCGGAAGTTGACACAGCGCTCGCGCGCAGCGGTTTGCAGATCATGACCGCCGCGCTGGCGGGCGGGCGCAGCTACGCCGATGCGCTCGATCTTTTCGAGAGCGCAGGCGTCACGGTGCCCGAAACGCTCGCGGCACCTGCGGCAACCGGGGTGCCGACGCTTGAGACGCTGCAGGAGGATTTCCCCGCCGCCGCCCGCGCGGCCTTGCGCGCTGAACTGGCCGAGGCGCCGTCTGACAGCGCCTATGACCGGGTCAGCAATTTCCTGCGCGCCCAGACCGGGGCGCGCTCGACGGCGCCGCGCGACGGCGATGACACGGATGCGATCCTGTCGCGCGCCGGTGCCGCTGTGGAGGCCGAGGCCTTCGCGGATGCGCTTGATGAGTTGGCGGCTCTGACCGGCCCCGCCCAGAGCGCGATGCAGGGCTGGATAACCGCTGTGGAGACGCGGCTTTCGGCCGATGCTGCCCTCGCTGAATTCACCACTTCCCTTTCGAACGAGTAAGGACGTCACTGATGTTTTGGACCCTGACAAAAATCTTGCTCTTCGTGGTGGTGGTGATCGCTCTGGCCTTTGGTCTGGGGCAATTGATGGATAGCGCCGAAACGGTTGAGATCCGGGCATTTGACATGGAATTCGTGCTCAGCCCCCTCATGGCGCTGGGGGCGCTGGCCGTCTTCGTGGCGCTGATTTGGGTAGCGTTCAAGCTGGTTGCCTTGGGTTTCGCAGTGCTGCGCTTCATGAATGGCGATGAAACCGCGATCCGGCGCTTTTTCGTGCGCAACCGCGAGAAGCGGGGTCTTGACGCGCTCCTGGTGTCGATGGTGGCGCAGGCCGAAGGCGACGGCAAGACCGCCATCGCCAAGGCCGAGAAAGCGCATAAGCTGCTCAACAAACCTGCGATGACCAATCTGCTCGTCGCGCAAGCCGCTGAGATGAAAGGCAATCCCGCACTCGCAATTGAACGTTACAAGGCGCTGCTGGACGACAATCGGACCCGGTTTGTCGCAGTGCAGGGCTTGATACGTGCCAAGCTGGAGACAGGCGAGAAGGACAAGGCCAGCGCGCTGGCTGTCAAGGCGCTGGAAATGCAGCCAACTCATGAAGCGACGCAGAACACGCTGCTGCAATTGCAGACTGAGGCCGAAGACTGGTCGGGTGCGCGCAAGACGCTGATGCTCAAGAAGAACGCAGGGGCCTTGCCGCGCGACATCTGGCGGCGGCGTGATGCGATCCTCGCCTTGCAGGACTCGGACGCGATGGCGGCGCGTGGTGATCTGATGCGCTCGCGCGAAGCGGCGATTGAGGCCAATCGCCTCTCGCCCGACCTGATCCCGGCCGCTGTCGCGGCGGCGCATGCATTGATTGCGCAGGGCAATGGCACGCATGCGGCGAAAGTGCTGAAACGCGCCTGGAAAGCGCAGCCCCATCCTGAGCTTGCCGCAGCATTTGCGGCCATCGAGCCTGATGAGACCCCGCAGCAGCGGGCATCACGCTTCGAGGGGCTCTTGCGCAAGAGCCCTGACGCAGCCGAGACCCGGATGCTGCGCGCCGAGATGCAGCTCGCCGCCGAGAACTTCCCCGAAGCGCGTCGCGCATTGGGTGACCTGCATGAGAAAGACCCGACCGCGCGGGTTCTGACGATCATGGCAGCGATTGAACGCGGTGAGGGGGCCGATGATTTTGTCGTGCGCGGCTGGCTGACCCGTGCGCTGACCGCGAAGCGCGGGCCGCAATGGGTCTGCAGCAAGTGCCAGCATGTCCATGCGAGTTGGCAGGCGGTCTGTGACGGCTGCGGCGCGTTCGACACGCTGGAATGGCGCGATGCGCCCGAAGCCTCTGGCCCATCTGCGACGCAGACTGAACTCCTGCCGTTGATTGTCGGCGGTGCGCCCAAATCGGTCGAGCTTGATCCCGGCATCGTCGAGGCAGAAGCGAATGACACGGCAACCGGGTCTGATGCGCCGAAACCTGCCTGAGCGCGATCTGCCTTGATCGCTCGGAAACCGCCGCCCCATGCGGCGGTTTTCCAATTTCGTAAGCGGCGAAGGTCCGGGCTCCATCGCGATAAAAACCCTGCGACAGAGGTGTTTCTGGCGGTCTCTATCGCTTGACACGCAGAGCGGATTGCCCCATAGACGCGGCTCCGTTCGGGTATTCGATCCGCGCGGCATTCAGCATTTGTCCGGCCAAGGCTGCCGGGCACGCTGCCCGAGAGCACCAAACGCCTGCACTTGTCTGCAGGGGCCACAGGGCGCGGCAGAGAGAAGAAGGAAAGACCCATGTTTGCGGTCCTCAAGACTGGTGGCAAGCAATACCGTGTGCAAGCAGGCGACCTGCTGCGCGTCGAGCGTATCGCGGCCCAGGCTGGCGAAACTGTCCAGTTCAACGAAATTCTGATGCTGGGCGGTGACAGCCCGGTGATCGGCGCGCCGACTGTTGAAGGCGCTGGTGTCCAAGCCGAAGTGATTGACCAGATCAAGGCCGACAAGGTGATCCATTACGTCAAGCGCCGCCGCAAGCACAGCTCGCAGCGCACCAAGGGCCACCGCCAGAAACTGACGCTGGTGAAAGTGACCGACATCCTCGCATCCGGCGCGGATGCCACAGGTGTCAAAGCGGCCATCGGGACCGGCTCGGTTTCCGGCTTCGTGGTTGAAGCTGCCGCACCTGCGAAAGCGGCAAAAGCCCCGAAGGCAGCTGCAGCCCCGGCTGTGGAGGGCACCAAGCCCGCCAACCTGCTGAGCGAAGCGCGTGACGGCCAGCCCGACGATCTCAAAAAGATTTCCGGCGTCGGCCCGAAGCTCGAAGGTCTGCTGCACGAAAATGGCGTGTTCCATTTCGACCAGATCGCGGCTTGGACTTCGTCCGAGATTGCTTATATGGACGATCAACTGTCGTTCAAAGGTCGCATCGAGCGTGATGGCTGGATCGATCAGGCCAAACAATTCGCAGCCGAGAAGGAGTAACCCCTCATGGCACACAAGAAAGCAGGCGGTTC
>PXDM01000339.1 GCA_003565055.1 Paracoccaceae bacterium | reverse complement strand
TGAATATCAAACCCCAGACACAGTTATAATTTTACCGGGAATTTAGGTTAAATATCTACTGCGACAGAGCCCCTTTTAAAGGATCATCAAGTTCGCATTATTGACATTTTACGATTCTGCTTTTTATTAGTTTTAAAAGATTCCCTTTTTCTTCCACTGGTATTGCTTCAGCCAGTCTTGCAGCAGCCATAGGCAGTATCCACTGTTCAACTTGAGAAAAGCGAAGGCTGCTTAACTCTAAATATTTCCTAATATATACTCGTTTCATTATACTTCTTAAAACCCCTGAAATCAGTTTTTCTTGCTTAGACATCCCTTCCGGCATTGTACCTATACTTAGCAACAATATAGTTCTTGCAACATCCCCTGCAGGATCACCCGCCATTCCATTCATCCAATCAATAATCCATGATTTGTTTCCTAGTAAAATGTTATCAGGATGAAAATCACCATGGCAGAGTTTGTTAGTTTCTTCAATCGTATTCAGTTGCCTGACTATAATTTGTTTCTCATTTTCTGATAGCAATGGTGCTTCATATATACTGTATCTTACTTCTTCCTTTAGATTTCTTGTTAAGCCTTCTCCAGACTTTTTATGTATATTAGAATGCAACCTGGCTAGCTCGATACTATTATTATATATAGTCCATGGCTTTTTACCTATAATTTTTAGCATAGTTAAGCTAGGCACATACTGAAATACTATACCTACTCTATTATTGTTTTCTATTAGTTCAAATGGTCGTGGTATAGGAAGCCCCAATGAGTATACGTATCGACTGTTGTTATATTCATTTTCAACACTGCCTGGAGTTGCAACTGGCTTAAAAAGCTTAAGAACTTTACCATCCTCATATTTAAAAATATCTGATGTTCTGCCTTGGGCAATATGCTCTAAGTTTAACATTAACTATCTCCCGCTTGCTTTGTTTTGATTCATTCTCTTCTTATAAACTGCCTATTATTGACATTATATGGTGGCAACCTCTTACTCTAAGAAACGTTATTATGACTAATACTAGCACTAGGTGTATTTTATTTTTTGAGATATTGTTTTAGTTTCTCGTTTAGCACAAAGTTTCCATGTAAATCTATTGAAAATGGTACTACATCAACTATTGAATCAAGATTCAACTCCCCATACACATGAGGATATGCTCTTCCACAGTCATCACCATCTTCCCATTTTATTTCTGCATTTACCTTTTCTGTATCAATACAAAGAAGGACTAGGGGTTCCTCTATATCAAGAAAATTTGGTGCTACCCTCCAAAATTTTTCTATAGACGAACAATGTATAAACCCATCTAAATCGATAAGTTCTCTGCCATAGTTAACCTCATGTTTAACCTTCTCCCAAGTTATTTTCTTCATACAATGCACAATAATAATTTTGACAACCTCCTATAAAATTTTTTCTGTTATGATTAAACAGAAATACCGAAAAGCGAGATTTTGTCTGTAGTAACACCACAAATTTTGTATCAACATTGATAGGAAGTCTTAATACTTTTCTGCGGTTCAGTCAACCAGCATGATCCTTTAAAAACTCCTATCCAGCTAAGAAGGTTGACTGCGTCCTTAAACCGTACTGCACATTATTGACATTTGTGTCCTTTCTGGCAGCCGTCTCTACGGGAGACTATTCTACCTGAACCGTCCCCCTGTGTTCACAACAGTGCCATATTGTGTTAACAGAGGTATTGCATGGGTAATTATGGTGTTGACATCCATGATAGAATATTGCTATACTTGCCCCAACGAAAAGCAAATTCCTATCTTATACAAATTGTGTAACATGTGTGATGGAAATAAGAGGCTGACGTGAAAGAATGGGAGGGATTAAAGTGATAAAAAGAATGCCGACACATTGTGGAGATGATACTTGTCCTTCGTGTGTTATAGCAGGTGATTTTATTTTTCTTGCTCACCATGCAGGGGGTTTCCAGTCAAATAATATTGTTAATCAGATGGAAGCGAGTTTTGAAAGTTTAAAGGAAACTTTAGAATCAGTAGGCGCTTCACTAGATGATATGGTACAAATAAATTTGTATCTAAAAAACATTGAAGATTTTAGAGCAGCAAGAGATGTTTTCTATAAATACTTTAAAAATGGATTTCCTGCAAGAATGGGCACAACAATGGATTTCATAGATTCAGCCTGTTTATGTATGCTTGATGGAATAGCTTACAGAAAACAAGATTAATGACATAACCTGGGAATGGAAAAGATTTTTTGGCCGCCGCATCAGTACGGCTTAAGGATGTGAATGGTATTACACAAAGAAGATATACAAAACAGCAGATATGCAAGTATCTGGTTGCGTATCATCATTTATCTGATGATATGTCTCTTGATAACATAGATGGGATTGTTGATTATATACGTAAGGTTGGGTGTATTCAATACGACCCGCTTGATGTTGTGGGTAGAAATCCTGATCTGGTATTACAATCTAGATGTATAGATTATCGTAAAAGTGATCTTGAAAAATACCTTTATGTGGATAGAGTTTTATTTGATGTCTGGGACAAAAATATGTCCATATGTTCCGTAAGTGATTGGCCGTACTTTGAAAGATTTCGGAAACGTTATTTGCCATGGTGTAATGAACGTAAGGAAGTAATTGATGAAATCATAGAGTACCTGGAGAACAATGAATTTGCCTGTTCATCCGATTTCAAGTTTGAACAAAAAGTAGCCTGGCATTACGGACCTCAAAGGCTGGCAAAGGCTGCAGTGGAATGTATGTGCTATGCCGGAAGAGTCGTTGTTCATCATAAAAAAGGAGCAAGAAGGTATTATGGCTTAGCCGAAAAACTTATCCCAAAAGAGTATTTGACTATGGAGAACCCAAATAAGACTGACGAGGAATATTTTAAATGGGTCGTGCTTCGCCGAATTAATGGTGTCGGTATATTGTGGAATAGGCCAAGTGATGCTTGGCTTGGAATAGATGGTCTAAAAAGTAAGCAACGCAGCAAAGCCTTTGAAACCTTGTGTAATGAGGGGGAAATTACCGAAATTATTGTAGACGGAATAGATCACTTCTTATATATGGCAACTAAAAATCTTGAGCTTTTAGAAACTGTAAAGAATAGCAGGATAGATACTGCTTGTATCAGGATACTTGCGCCCCTTGATAATCTGCTCTGGGATAGAAGGCTGATTAACGAGCTATTTAATTTTGAGTATAAATGGGAGGTATACACCCCTGCCACTCAACGAAAGTATGGTTATTACGTTTTACCAATGCTTTGTAATGATAAATTTATCGGTAGGGTTGAAATGGAGACAGACAAGAAAAATAGTAAACTGATTGTAAAAGAAATTTGGTTTGAAGATGAAAACTATTCTTCGTTATATCGAGACAATATAGTAAGCGGGATAAATAGTTTCAAAGAATACAATCTCACCGACAATCTGGAGATTCGATGTAGTATCTAAGTATTACGAGCTGAGATATATGATTTACTGCTAAAAGTATTATATCTTATCGTATATTTAAGTCCAATGTGGTATATGACGTCTGGACCCGCAGTACCCAATTAGCCCCCATGCACACGAGTCCTGTGGCTTCCGAGTACTGTCGAGGCAGATTATCTTTGAACTGCAGATGCCGAAGATAATACGGCGGCTACCGCTTCTCACTGGCTGTAAATTCTTATTGCAAAGCGGCCGATCCTGCCGGCTGATCAATGATGGGGTAGTTTTGTCAAAACAGCGTACTACCCACCTTCGATTGCACATTATTGACATACCGTTCCTTCCATCATGTGAAGTTTTTAGATTAGTGTAATTGGCTTACCAATTTGCTTTTGAATTCTCCATTGCGGAACTTTTCCATCATCCCCCCAGTATTCATTTAACACTTTGATTGTATCATTATTAAATTCGAAAAACGATGTTGCATGGAATGATATGTCCTCATTTCTTAGTTGCACTTTCACTACAGAAATTACTAAATTATTAATACATTCTAATCGCTCAATCTTAATATTCCATTCACCTGGGTATTCTGAATTAACCCTAACAAATTCTTGTACAGTAAATCTTTCATTTGTATTATTCCAGTTAATTATTGACTGATCATCAAAATATTTGCTTATGTTATCCCAGTTCTGCTTATCAATATCATTCCATAAAGCTATTACTTGTTCTTTGTATTTCATTAAGTATTACCCCCAATTCCATTGCACTAAGCTTTTATTTCAAAAAATAGTATATCAAGTGTTACAGCCTTGACGAAACTTTTTTTAGATTTGGATGTTCCTGAAAGAATAAGGATGCTACAAATTTAATTACTGATATCTTCCAAGGCATCTTTGTTGCTTCGCATTATTGACATTAGGACCCAAATATGGACTAGCAGAAGTGAGTTTTACTCATATTACTGGTTTTCACACAACCTCTGACATTTGACACCTTACAAGTTTTGACCCCTTCCAACAACATATACTATTTACCTTATGCTCCCTGATTAACAGAGTTCTTTCTCATCAACAAAACAATTCCTAAGAGCACAACCACATTTTGAGCATTTTTCTTGGTACCAAGAAAACTTAGCTTTACAGTCCGGGCAACTCCATCTTTTTTCTTGTTCATCAAGCCATGAGTAAACTCCTTTATCTTGTATTTGGCGTAGATTATACAAAGCTATTGAGTGATGAGGATTTGTATCATTATTGAAGGCAAGTAAAACTGAACAAGGAAATTGATCACATTGACAACAGAAATCTACCTTATTTTTCTGGGCACAGAGCTTTATTTTGCAATCCTTACAATATATCGATGTTATTGCAGTTTTACAGCCAGTGCATATCAGATCCTCAGTTTTCATTTTCCATTCTCTTGCTTTTTCTTCAATAGACCCGTCCTGATTTGCTAAATAAACATCG
>PXDM01000034.1 GCA_003565055.1 Paracoccaceae bacterium | reverse complement strand
TGGGCCTCCGACGCGAAGGCCTACATCAAGTGGGAATGCCAGGATGCGTGACCCAGCAAAGCCCGAATTTCCAGACTTGGGGTTGCTCTATCCCGAGCCCCTGAAAGGCTGGTTCCAGATAAATCGATTCCTCAACCGTGTAGCGATAGGCGGAGCGCGCCTTGAACGGCCCCACAAAGGAATATCCGATGACGCGGCCCTCCTGCTCGGCCGCCAGCCCCGGGAAGTGCTCCTACAGAAGCCCCGCAAAGCGCTGCGCCATGTCTCAGGTCGAAGGAGCAATCTCCTCGAACGTGGCGGCTCCGGTCAGGACATGCTGTGCATAGATCGATGCGATAGCATGGGAGTTGCCCGCGCATAGATTGCGGATTGTCGGAATAGTCATGCGACACCCCCCAGCGTAAGTGCGGCCAGGATGATGACCAGCCCGATTAGAGCCTGAATGAGCGCGCCAAGGCTCAACGTGGCCACGGCCCGTGCCTCGCTAGTCTGGCCAAGGGCATCCTTGCGCACCAGCCAATAGAAACTGTCATTGGGAAAGATCGCCACGAATGACCCAGCGCAAATGGCCAGGACCGCCGCGGCCGCAGGCACATCCATCGCCACCACCAACGGCGCCGCAACCGGGGTGATCGCCGCGAAAGTCGCCATGCTGGAGCCCTGCGCCAGCTTGAATAGCGCGGTCAGCACGAAAAGCGCAATGATCCCGGCCACGCCTGACCCTGCGGGCAATATCCCATCCAGCGGGACGACCTGCATCAGCACCGCGCCAAAGGCGCTTGCCGCTCCAATGATCAAGAGGAGTGACGAGGTTCTTCGGACGGCCGTGTCCAAGCAGTCGCGGCGACTCTGTTTCGGCAAGCTCAGCAGAGCAAAAGTAGCCGCTGTAAGCAGAGCGCCCTTAGGTTGCGTGATGAATTCAGCGAGCGTGATGCGGGAGAGGTCGAGCGCCCAGCCAAGAACCAGAAGAAGCGCCATGAGCAGGAATGGCCCGAAGACTCGAAGTAGACCTAATCCGCTGGATGCTTTGGTTTCGGCATCAGCGGCGACTTCCGCCCCGCTGTGCAAACGTCCCCAAAGTACTCCGGCAGCCCAGACCGGCAACAAGAGTGCCGCGCCATACAGCATGAGCGAGTCGTCCGCGACGCCAAGACCCGTCGCCACGATCAAGGGGCCTGCCGGATAGAGCAACTTGAACCCCGCATATGCGCCGAAGGCCACGTCAAGGCGATGTGGGCCGGCGACCGGGGACAGCGCAGCATAGGCCGTGTCGGGGCAGATCATTCCAGCGCCTGCGAACGGGGCGGCCACGGCGGCAACGCCACCCGGCGCGTTTGATTCCTGCCGGTTCAGGACCGCAGCCAAAGTGAAGGACGGCAACAGAATCAACGTGAATTCACCGAGTGCTCTTCCGAAACCGGTGTTGAACGCGGCGATCAGACCATCCGTCTCCAGCCCGCCGAGAAGACCGAGCGCGAGAGTGATGGCGACCATCCAGATGGTCAATGGCCAGTTTGGCAAGAGCGAGCGGATCGAAAATCCGCGTGTGAACGCTGCATAGGACATAGGAATGCCTTTCTTGTTTTTAAACTCATGATAGAATGAAAATTATCCCCTGGAAAACGAGTTAATCGCATAGGTAAGCATGAGTAATAGTCATGATAGAAGGCGCCTGCCCGCGCTGCGCGCCTTGCAGGTGTTCGAGGCAGCGTCTCGCCACGGCAACTTCACCGGTGCTGCGGGCGAACTCGGCGTCACCCAGGGCGCGGTGAGCCGACAAGTCCGGGAGCTTGAAAGCTGGCTGGGCCAAGAACTTTTTCGGCGGTCAGGCCCGAAACTCACGCTGACCACCACCGGCAAGGCGCTTGGCATGGAAACGGGCCGGGCGCTGGATATCTTGCGCGCGGCGAGTGATGCGGCAATGCCATCCCCCGACAGGCTGCACGTCACCCTGTCCATGCTGCCCTCCGTTGCCGCGAAATGGCTTGCGCCGCGCCTGGCTCGCTTTGTCCGCACCCACCCGCAGATCGATCTACGCGTGAGCGCCGCGCGCCACTTTGTCGACTTCGCAGCCGACGAGATCGACGCTGCCATTCGCTACGGCAAGGGAAACTGGCCGGGTCTTTCCGCCGATCTGCTCGCGCGGGAAACGGTGACGCCGGTTTGCGCACGCGCCTATGCTGAAGAGTGTGGGTTGAAAAGCCCCAAAGATTTGCTGGGCGCAACGCTCCTGCACTCCGACATCGAAGAAGACTGGCGGGCCTGGTTTCGCGCGGCAGGTCTTGAGAAAAGCGCGATTCCGCGTGGCCCGAAGCTCGGCGACGATACGGCCACCTTGCAGGCAGCACTCGACGGACAGGGCGTCGCACTGGGACGGTCGGTTCTTGTCGCGGATGACATTCAAGCACAGCGCTTGATTGCGCCTTTTCATATCAGCCTCGAGGCATCCTACAGCTATTGGTTCGTGACCCCGGCCGATACCCCCGCCTCCGACAACCTGCGCGCGGTCCATGCGTGGCTGCAATCAGAGTTCGACAATGTCTACTAGGCAATCATGCACCACAGAGCCCGCCTAGGCGGCGTTGGTCACCGGTTGATACCATGTGACCGCGCTGTCGTTGGCCGCCCCGCGAGCACCAGTCGGTCGTCGCGGTCCAGAAAGGCGATCATCGGCGGGTCTGTATCAGGGCCATGCCCTCGGCGTGGTCAATCGCGCCCTGCATCGCCTCGGCCAGCCTGGCATAACGATTGACGACCATGGGCGCGGCAAGGCCCGACATTTGCGCAGCAGGCAATCGGTTCGGAACTGTCAGAACGAAGGGTTACCAAGCCTTTTCGCTTCGTGCATCTCTATGTGCCCGACGACCAGTTGCGCGGCGCGTTTGCACGCATCCATGACTGCGATGCGCGGCGGATGGACCTACCCGAAACCACCTTCGCCGACATGCCTGCACTGAGCGGCCCGCTGAGCGCACTGGCAAAGGCGGCCATGGCCCAGGATTTGCTAATGGCAGATGCATTCCTCGCCGATTTGGTTGCGCGTTTGGGGACGCGCGAAATCATGCTCAGGGGCGGTCTGCCTGCGCATCTGCTGCGACAGATCGATGATTGGATCGAAGCCCATCTCGATCAACCGATCCGTCTGGACGACATCGCGCAGGCAATTGGCCTCTCGCCCTATCACCTGCACCGCATGTTTCGGGCAACGCGCGGAATGCCTCTGCATGGCTGGATTACAAACTACCGGATCGCGCGTGCGAAATCCCTGCTCGCGGGCCCGATGCCTGTGGTTGACATCGCCTTCGCCTGCGGGTTTTCTAGACAAAGCCATTTTGCGCGCGTGTTCAAGGCGCATACCACCTGCACGCCCGGCACCTATCGCAGGCTTCAGACGATGTGACGCAGCGCTGCGTCCGGTTTCGCTGCGGGCAGCTTGCCAATGCTTGTGCCGCGCAAAGCAAGCGCTGCGCTGGCCTGCCACTTGCTGGGCGCAACGCCGGTTTCGCGCAGGAATTCGCGGTTGAAATTGGACTTTGTGTTGAAACCGCTTGCCAGCATCGCCTCGGTCACATTTGCACCTGCCGCGATCAGGGCACAGGCGTGGCGGATGCGCCATGAATTCATGAAGCGCGAGACATTCTCGCCCGTCGCGCGGTTCACGGCCATGGACAGGCGTTTTTCGGGCAGATGCAGCCTGCGTGCCAGACGCGCCAGTGTCAGATTGGGGTCCAGATGCACGGGGTCACGCGTCAGGAACGCGTTGAGTTTTGCGACGATCTCTGCATCCTCGATACTGGTTTGCACGGGCAATTCGGGGGTAGTTTGCGCGTCATCGCCCTGCACGCCCGATGCCGACGGGCTGCCGCTGAGCAACCCGATCAACAGCAGCACCAGCGATGAGGACACTGTGATCAGCCAGCCTGTCCACTCCGCATTGCCAGTGGCATAGGCCAAGGCGATCACCACATCGCTGAAGGCAGACGCGATAAGCGCCCAACCCAAAACCTGCCAGAGCACTGCCGGAACCCGCCCCGCATCCAGCTTTGCCAGCGGCATATCGGCTGTATTGCGCAGCGCAATCAGGATCGCGATGCCGTAGCCTGCAAAGACAAACGGGACGACAGCATCGGTCGTCTGGGGCGCGAAGACGCGGCAGAACAATGTAAAGGCCGGGGCGATGGCATGAATTGCCATGGCGCGCACAGGCATCCGGTCGACCAGTGCATCGCGGAACGTAATCCAGGCAAGCGGCGGAATGACCGTGGCACTCACCGGCAGCACCGGGCGCAAGACCTCCACCCCATAGCCTCCCACCAGCGTGACCAGAGCCGATTGCAGCGCACAAGCGCCCAGAAACGCCACCAGAAGGGGCCGCGCCCCGCCAAGGGCTGCGCGCAACGCAAGATAGCCAAGAACAAGGGCGACGAAAGCAGGGATCGGGAGCATAGGCATAGCGGCTACAATGGTCCAAAAACCGGATCAAGGCGACCTGAATCCCGAAAACAGGACGCGTCAGGGTGCTTTTTTCGCCACCTGTCGGGTCACGTTCACAACGGAGGTTCACATGAAACGTATCGCTTTGCTGTCCATGCTTGCCCTGACCCCAGCCCTCAACGCTGCACTGCCCGCAGTCGCCGACATGCTGCCAGGCTATGACCGGTTTGACCTGATCGCGGATCACCGCGCGCGCCCTGTTGCGGCCAGTATCTGGTATCCGGCAGCGAACCCGACCTATGCCGCGCCCGTAGGTGACGGGCCGATCTTTGATCCGACCATTGCCTTCATAGGCCCCGCTGTCGCACAAGGCCCGCACCCGCTGGTGCTGCTGTCGCACGGCTCGGGCGGAAATGCCGATAGCCTTGGCTGGCTGTCGCGCGGGCTTGTCGCACAAGGTGCCATT
>PXDM01000025.1 GCA_003565055.1 Paracoccaceae bacterium | reverse complement strand
GTTGGGGCATGAACCCCGCGTCTTTGGTGCAGGAACATCTGCGCTCTGGGCGATTGGTAGAACTGATTGCAGACACACCTTTTGACCGGCCCTTGTTCTGGCAAATCAACCGACGTGCGGCAGAACCGCTTCGGGCGCTAAGCGATGCCCTGCGACGTCACGCGCGAGAAGCGCTGGCGTGAAGAACCGTCTGTTGCGCTGCGCATGCGCAGTCTCGCCATTTGCCCTCGGGCCCGACCGTCCGCTCCGTCCTGCAAAGCTGCAAAGCCGCCACTCCCCCCTGTTCAGAACTCTCTCCGCCCTCTCACACCGCATCGAGATACAGCGCCAGCACCTCTTGCGTGCTCAGGCCCGCGATGCCGGCCATTTCCTGCCGCTTGGTGCGGATCAGGTTGTCGATCAGCAATGGCGGGAAGAGCCGCGACATCAGGGGCTCGGATGTGAGCGCCGTCACCGCCTCGGCCCATGTGCCGGGGATTTGCGGCAGCTCCAGCGCGTAGCCGTCCCCGGTGATCGGCGCGGGCGGTGTGCGCTTGTCCTCCAGCCCCACCAGCGCGGCCCCGAGCACGGCGGTCATCATCAGATAGGGGTTCACATCGCCCCCCGCGACCCGGTGCTCGAAGCGGCGTGCTTTCGGCGGGCCGACCGGCACGCGGATCGCGGCCGTGCGGTTCTCATAGGCCCAGGCGACGCCTGTGGGCGCATGGGCATGGGGCACGAGCCGGTCGTAGCTGTTGGCATGGGGCGCGAAGATCAGCGTCGAGGCAGGCATCAGCGCCAGCACACCGCCGATGGCATGGCGCAGCGCCGCGCTGCCCTCCGGCCCGCCATTGTCGAAGATGTTGCGCCCGTCGCGGTCGATCAGCGAGACATGCAGATGCAGCCCGTTGCCCGATGCCTCCGGGTAGGGTTTCGCCATGAAGCTCGCCCCCATCCCATGCGCCCGTGCGAGCCTGCGCACGAGGATCTTGAAGAGCCAGGTGTCATCAGCCATGCGCAAGGGATCGTCGCTGTGGTTGAGATTGATCTCGAACTGGCCCGGACCGGCCTCGGACGTGGCGGTATCCGCGTCGATCCCCATTGCCGCACAGCCCGCATAGAGCGCGTCGAAAAAGGCGTTGAACGCGTCGAGCATATCGAGCGAAAGCGTCGCCGCCCCGGTCGCGCGATGCCCCGAGAGCGGGCTGCGGGGCGGCTGGAAGCGGCCCGCGCTGTCGTCAATGAGGTAGAATTCCAGCTCCGTCGCCGTGACCGCCCGCAGCCCCAGCGCATCGAGCCGCGCGGCGATGGCACCGAGCGCATGGCGCGGGTCGCCCGCGAAGGGCTGGCCCTCGGCATCATACATCCCCATCGGCAGGAGCCCGGCCTCGGGCCCGATCCAGGGCATGGGTACAAGCCCGCGCTCGGTCGGGCGCAGGAACCCATCCGCGTCGCCGGTCTCGAACAGGAGCGGGCTGCCGTCGATGTCATTGCCCCAGATATCGAGATTGAGCGCCGAGAGCGGCATTTTCGCGCCCCCCGCCAAGAGCTTGTCATATTGCGCCACCGGCATGCGCTTGCCCCGCGCCTGCCCGTTGAGGTCAGCGACCGCGATGCGGATATTGTCGAGCGAGGAGAACTCGTGCGGCATGGTCACCGGAGATATTGCGGCCCGAAGCGGAACCGCGCGCGGCGTGCCTTGGGCAGATGGCGGTTGAGATGGCGGTTCACGATGCCGAAGAGCGCGATGATGATCAAGGTCAGCACGACGAAATAGGCCGCGACCATCGGATATGCGACGAAGGGGTTGAAGGTCTGGTCGACGAAATAGCGCGCATAATAGAACGCCTCGCCCGATTGCTGGCGCGCGGGAAAGGCCGAGAGGAACACGAGCGTCGTCGAATGGGTGAGGAAGATCGCCTCATTGGTGTAGCTTGGCCAGGCGAGCCGCAGCATGGAGGGAAAGATGATCCGCCGAAAGCGCGTGATGCCAGTGAAGCCATAGGCATCGGCGGCCTCGAGATCGCCCTTGGGGATGGAGCGCAGCGCGCCGTAGAAGAGCTCGGCAGAATAGGCGGTGGTGTTGAGCACCAGCACGATCAGCCCGCCCACCTGCGCTGTGGTCAGCGCAGACGTGTGCAGCGTGAGGGTCACAAAGCCCAGCGGGATCTCCACGCCCACACGCGGCAGGAGCACGAAGGCGGAATAGAAAAAGAAGAACTGGATGAAGAGCGGCGAGCCACGAAAGACGAAGATGAAGGCCGCCGCCGGGCGGTTGATCAGCCGGTTCTCGCTGAACCGCGCCACAGCGATCGCGACCGCGAGCCCGAAGCCGATCAGCATGGCGAGACCTGCGAAATAGACATTCCAAATCAGCCCGCTGGCAATCAGGAAAATCTGGTCGCAGAGCGTGATATCGAGCCCGCGCGGCAGGAGATTGGCCCCGTAGTCGCGCCCGAGCGCGCGCAGGATATAGGCCTCGAAGCTTTCGACACAGGTTCTCATGGCTGCCCCCGGGCACGGGCGCGGCAGCAGGGCGCGGGGAGGGGCTTGCCGCTCATCCTGCCGCCCTGCGCATGCGTTCGCCGGCGGCGGTGGCCTGCCCGCGCGACAGGCGCGCGTTGATCCGGCCGAAAACCCGCTCGGACCCCCATGTGAGCAGCAGGTAGAAACACAACAACACGAGGAAATACCACACCCGCCAGTCGGGATGCGGATAGGTATAGAGCGAGGTTTTCTGCCCGCCCAGTTCGCGCGCCCAATAGACGGCATCCTGCAGGCCCAGCAGGAACAGAAGCGGCGTCGCCTTGATCAGGATCTGCCAGATGTTCGACAGGCCCGGCAGCGCATAGACCCACATCTGCGGCATGATGATGCGGCGGAATGCCTGCCCGCGGGTCATGCCGTAGGCTTCGGCGGTCTCGATCTGGGCCCTGGGCACGGCCTGCATCGCGCCGTGCAGCGTGTTGGCCGCAAAGGCGCCGAAGACCAGCGAAAAGGCGACCACCGCCATGGCGAAGGCATAGACGTTGCGCACCCATGCCGGCGCGCCCACGGGCGGCACCTTGGCCTCGCGGCAGACGATGAAATCATTGCCCTGCCGGATCGGCTGATCCCAGTCGGGGCACTGGATATGGTGAAAGACCCACTCGATCCCCTGCCCCAGCGCGATCGGCACGAACATGAAAAAGACGATATCGGGCACGCCCCGCACGATGTTGACATAACCCTTGCCCAGCCACGACACCGGCCAGATGCGCGAGCGCACGGCGAGCGCGCCGACAAGGCCCATGGCCAGCGCGACCGGCGCCGTAATCGCCAGCAGCAGCATCACCATCAGGAACGACCGGTAGAATGCGAAATGGGTCGCTGTCGTCAGATAACAGGCGAACCACTGCCATTGCGGCAGGCTGGCCGGATCGGTGCAAAAGGCGAACATGGCGCGGGCCCCGGACACTGGGCGGCAGGCCCCGCGATGGCGGGGCCTGCATCAGAAGCGGATCAGAATTTCGTTATGCCTTCGCCGAACCACTGCTCGATCAATTCGTTGATCGAGCCGTCCTCGCGCATCTCCATGATGATCGCGGTGAAGGTTTCGCGCAATTCGTTGTCGGATTGGCGGATGCCGGCGCCGGTGCCCGAGCCGGGGTAGAAATCGTCGCCGATGAAGACCAGCTCGCCCCCCGAATCCTCGACATAGGCGGCGAGGAAGTTCTTGTCGGCCAGCACCGCATCGGCCTCGCCATTGCGCACCGCAGAGATGGTTTCATCCGGGGTGGGGAATTCCAGCCCGTCAGCATCGCTATCGGCCACCAGCCCGGCCTGCACCGTGTTCGACTGCACCGCGATCACGCCCGAGTCGATCACCGATTCATCCGTCCCGGCCAGCGCCATATAGGCCGAGGGATCGGGCGGCAGGTAGTTTGCGGTGAACGAGATCAACTCGCTGCGCGCTTCGGTGATGCTCATCCCGGCCATGATCACATCATAGTTGCCCGCGACGAGGTTCGGAATGATCGTGTCCCAGTCGTTGATGACCCATTCGCAGGTCAGCCCGGCACGCTCGCAGATCTCGTTGCCGAGGTCGATCTCGAAGCCGACGATCTCGTTGTTGTCGTTGATGAAGTTCCACGGAGGGTAGGCGCCCTCGGTGCCGATGCGCACCACATCCTGCGCCATCGCACCCGACGCCATCAGGGCGATTGCGGCTGCCAGTGTGATTGGGGTCTTTCTCATCATTCTCTCCCGTGTTGACGATGCTATTCTTGCCTCAGGCCGCCTGCGAATGGCTGAGGAATTGCTTAAGACGCGCGCTTTGCGGCGCCCTGAACACCTGTTCCGGCGGGCCCTCTTCCTCGATCCGGCCATTGTGCAGAAAGACGACATGATCGGACACATCGGCCGCAAGGCGCATGTCGTGGGTGACGATCAGCATCGTGCGCCCCTCTTCGGCCAGCGCCTTGATGACCCGCACGACCTCCTGCTCCAGTTCCGGATCGAGCGCCGAGGTGGGCTCGTCGAACAACAGCGCCTCGGGCTGCATGCACAGCGCGCGCGCGATCGCCGCGCGCTGTTGCTGGCCACCCGACATCTGCGCCGGATAGACATCGGCCTTGTCGCCGATCCCCACCTTGTCGAGCAATTCGCGCGCGCGGGTCTCGACCTCGGCGCGGTCCTGCCGCAGCACGTAGAGCGGCGCCTCCATGACATTCTGCAAAACGGTCATGTGCGCCCAGAGGTTGAAGCTCTGGAATACCATCGCGAGATTGGTGCGGATGCGCGTCACCTGTGCGCGGTCGGCGGGCTGGCGCGCCGCGCCGGCGCCGCGCCAGCGCACGGGCTCTCCGTTGAACAGGATCTCGCCCTGCTGGCTGTCTTCCAGAAGGTTGCAGCAGCGCAGCAGGGTGGACTTGCCCGACCCCGACGAGCC
>PXDM01000420.1 GCA_003565055.1 Paracoccaceae bacterium | reverse complement strand
TCGATCTCTTCGAGGCCATGGGCCTCAAAAAGCCCGCCTGACCGGCGCTGTAGTCACACAAACACGATTTCTGTGTCAACAATATCAATTACTTACGCGATTAACTGTCGAACCTGGGAGACCTGAAAGCAACCTCCTGAAACAGCCAGATTCTGGCAAAAACTGACACCACGCCGCAACAATATCAATAACTTAGGCGTTTAACTGTTGAACTTGGGTGTTCAGGCCAAAAGATACGTGAATACGCTCAACGCCAAGATCGAGATGGCGGCGGAGCACCCGGATTTCGGGGCCGATTACGGTTTCGTTGTCGAGGGTGTTCGCCGCTATGAGGCTGTCTCCCACGCCGTGTACTACCAGTTCACAGGATCAGGTATCCTCGTGCTGCGTGTCCTGCACGGCCGGATGGATCCGGCCCACCATCTCGCGTGACCCAATCTTGATCGCGGTGCCGAAGCCCGTGACATTCGCGGCCGACGGCCCGAAGTTCACCTGGAACTGGCATCCGGCCACCATGTCGGCGCCGAGCTCCCCGGCCCGCAGGCGCAATCCGTCCCGACAGGCCGCCATCGCCACCCCGAGATCCGGTGCGCTGAGGAAGGACTTTGTCGACACCCCGACGGCGGCGACCACCTCGATCACCTCATGCGGCCGGTCAGGTGGGTATGTGGTGAGCCGGATCGTCATCGGGTGCCCCGGACCGGATCGGCGGCAAAGGCCTCCTCCCCGGCCATGCGGGCGTCCCGGATGTGATGGAAGGCCTCCGGAAGGGTCACCCCGTTGATCTCCACCGCATAGACGTCCTTCTCGACCGAGGAGTGATCGGCCCGCTTGAAGATGCGCCCGACGACCTCGGCGCCGTGAAACGCCCGGAACGTCGCCTGTCCGGCGCGGTGCTTTTCCCAAGACAGGAGACCGGTAACCTCACGATCAGAAGGCTTCGCAACACCGCCCTCGAAGGCGTCAAGCGCATCGAGGATACGCCGCGCGGCGGCATCTTCGGGTGATTTCGTTAGCGCAGCCTGAGCGTTCCGGCGTAGCGCAACGCGGGATTTCGCGGTCATGCCCGGGATGCGGGCGATGGTTGCGTCGGTCTGGGTCATGTCGGTCTCCGGGTTCAGGGTTTCAGGGTATCAGCATGATGGTTCCACCAGCGCACTAGGCGGCGCGCGGCCTCCAGCCCCTCCTCGATGGCAGGCACCTGCGCATCGAAGGGCATCTGGGTATCCAGCTGCGGGGTATCGATCACCACCCCCAGCGACCGGCCTGCGGGCCGGATGTAGCCGCCGATCTCGGCCAGGCTCGCGGGAACCGGGATGCTGTTCACCCGCGCGCCCCATCCCCCCAGCATGATCTTGACCGAGGCCGAGGGCGCGGCGCTGTCGCGACATTGCAGCGACATGCGCGGGCGGGGTAGCGCGGCCCAGGTCCGCAGCGTGCGTGGCACGTCGAAATAGATCGTGCGCGACTCCGTGGGGCGCACTCCGTTGCCGTTCGGGTTGTGCTTGATCACCAGCTCGGGGAAATTCGCACGCGCGAAGGCCTCGTAATCGGCGAAGAAGGCCGCGCTCGAGGGATTCGGAATAGGGTCATATGGCGTGGCGGCTTGCACGATCGCGGCATCGAGCAGGGTCAGATCCGCGCCTGCAAGTGCAGGGCGCAGGGCCTCGTAGCTCACCTGATGATCGAAGGCATCGGCATGGCGGGTACCGGTCAGATAAACCGCGGTTGCCAGCAGCACCGAGGCCGCGCGCAGTCCCCGCCCGCGCAGGGTGGCGATGCTGGCGCGATAGCGGTCAGGCTGCGGATCACCGCTGCGGGTGACGCTGTAGCCGGCATCGATCTTGTTCTCGATCAGCAGGCCCGATCCGTCGGTCCGGGTCAGTTCCAGATCGATGCTGCCACGATGCCCCGGGCCCTGATGCGGGGTTTGCAGCGCGACGCGCGCCACCCGGTTGTCCGGCACGTCGTCGATGGCAGTCAGGAACAGGCGGACGAAGTCGGGGTTGCGCAAAAGGGCTGCGGCGAACAGCGCGTCGGTTTGGCGTTCATAGATGCGGGTCATGGAGTGGTATTCCTGTCTGTGGGGTCCGGGGGCTCTGAGAACTCTGCGCCCAACATAACACCGCCCCATGTCAAATTCTGGCATGGGCGCCAAAACCGGAATAGCGCGTCTGTGGGATTACTTATCCCAGTAGGCCACCCTCCCATTCAGGACACCTTTTCTTATCTTTTTTTCAGCGACCAGCCGATCGAGCCACGTTTTTATTACAAAGTCGAATCTTTTTAGATCATAACGCGCAGCGATTTCACGAGCTTCAGACAAAGCCAAACCACGATCTAAAGCAGTGCTAATCTCTGCTCTGAAGTCATCAATGATTTGCGGAAACAGAACAAAATCTTTTGGAAAGAACCCAGAAAATATATTTGGCAAATCATCTCGCATTGAGATAATATCTTTCAAGTTTGAGCCATCCAGCGTTCTAATGCAATGCCGCGCTACCGACATGAACGCACTACGCCATTCATAACCATTGAAAACATGATAATCTAAAAACAGAGTTTTTTTATCAAACTCTTTTATTTTTTCAACCGAAGACTCTGCAATCCAACGATCTTTATAATTAGTGTATCGAATCCCAGATTTCTCTATCCCTCGCAAGATTTCGTCCTCAATTTCACAAAGTGATCTGGCATGGTCCTGAAGGAAAGCTACAAATCGTTCGCCTTGATCACTGCGCCCATCGAGCACACCCTCGGCACCAGTTGGGCATCCGTAAATATTCTCTTGAATATGCCAGAGCTTAATATAAGCAGCAGTCTTCGACAGAACTTCATTCCTGAAATTCCGAGCAGTTAATTCTCTTGGAGTCGTTTGCTCCACCGTTTTGAAATCATTGTGATACTGATTCAATGCATCTGAAATATATTGGAAAACGATAGGATTGTCATTGTGTGCGCCCTGATGATTTTCATTTACAGTTGCATCTTGCAAACCATCATAAATATCCGCAGACAATTCAGCATAAAAATCTGCTAGCAAGTTATAGTCGTCTCCAAGAATATCTTGGATTTCAGAGATTTGACGAATGCAAATTTTTTTGAGTTCATTTATGCGCTGATGTTCCCTGAATGCATCGAGTCGCAATTCAGGTAACTCACGCTGCCGGTATTGATCAGAAGTGATTTCAGTCACAGTTGCTCTCCCCCTATATATGACATCAAGATGCCACTGAAACAGTAATGCTTGCAACCCTACGCGCTCGCCCAGAACGCGTCAGTCTGGTAGCGTAATCGCCATCGTGTCGGCGCTATGGCCTGACCAGCGGCAGAGTGGATGCCACGCACCCGAGCACAGGCCTTATGAGATCCTGATCAGCAACGTGTCGGGCGCTGGATCGGCATAGCCAAACGGGTTAGCGTGCCCCCTGTCAGAACGTGACAAGGATTCACCATGTCTTTCGAGAAAGCCGCGCAACTTGTGCAGCTTGCGCAGATGGCCGCCGCCCGGCGGTGGGGCGTCTCCCTTACCGATATCCGCGAAACCTTCGGCGTATCTCACCGGACCGCGCAGCGCATGACCCATGCGCTGGAGGCGAGCTTTGCGAATGTGACTTCGGATGACGGGCCCGATCTGCGGCGGCGCTGGCGGATCACGGGCACGCAGGACCTTGCACGCCTGCGGCCACGTCAGGAAACCGCGCTGGAGGCGCTGGAGATCGCGGCCCGCAGCGCACGCGAGGAAGGGCGCTTGCGCCATGCACGTGCTCTGGAGGAAACGCTCGATTGGATCAGCGCCACGCTGGACCCGCGCGCGTCCCTTCGGGCAGAAGTCGATGCCGAGGCGGTTCTGGCCTCGATCGGGCAGGTAGCCCGGCCTGGCCCAAAGGTGGAACTGATGCCCGGCGTGATGGACGAGATCATGGAAGCCTTGCGCGGCCCGTTCCGCCTGCGCATCGTCTATTACAAGCCGGATGCGCCCTCCCGGATCATTGAACCTCATGGGGTGCTGCTGGGACCGAGGCCATATCTGGTCGCCCGCCAGCCGAGCCGCAGCCCAAAGCTGATCCAATTCCGGGTGGACCGGATCCGGGCTGCCGCCTGCCTTGACGAGAGCTTCGTGCTGGAGCCGGGGTTTTCAATCGAACGTTATGCCGCCCGGGCCTTCGGGGCGCATCAGACCGAGGGGCAATATGGCGAGGTCGTCTGGCGGTTCACCCCCGAGGCCGCCGAGCGCGCCGCCGGTTTCCGATTTCACCCCGATCAGGTACAGCACTGGCAGGCCGATGGCAGTCTGATCCTGTGCTTTCACGCAGCGGGTTGGCTGGAGATGGCGTGGCATCTCTACCAGTGGGGTGACAAGGTCGAGGTCCTTGCCCCCACAGGGCTGCGCGACTATGTCCATCCCTGGCGGCGACCTGATTTGGACGGCATGCCATGATGACCGAAGCCGATGCACTTGCATCAGATACACCCCCCAGCTGGATGCTACGGATCGCCCATTTTGCGGTCAGCAAAAGCCCGGGCATAAACACCTCTAATCCAGACGGGATCGTGCTCGAGGACGGTAGGGGTCTTGGTCAAAGCCGACGGTTTTTGTCCTGACTTGATAGCGGCCGTGGGATAAAGGCCCTGAAAGTCCGCGCTGCGGTACTTCATCCCCCGAAAATGCTGCGAGACGCACGAATGGCAGCAATGCGAAAGCTGCGCTGAACCGCAGAGACTGTCCATGGACGGGAGGTCTGGGCCGGGTGCGTCCCCCCCCTCCCATGGTTCCTCCCGGGCCGGGTCCGTATACGGGGGGGCTGAGCGCGCAAGTTTTCTAGCGTCTGGCCTTTTCACCGGGGAATCCAGCTGGAAGCCACCCCAACGGCCTTGCCGGAAATTCTGACTCAATTTCAGAATCTTACGGGACCACACCGTTGGCCAAGGTGG
>PXDM01000232.1 GCA_003565055.1 Paracoccaceae bacterium | reverse complement strand
TGTGTTCCAGCAGTACATGACAGGCACGATCAAGGCGGATGTTGAAATGCTGACAGATTTGATTGCCAAACTGCTCATACCGGTGTCATGAGCGTATTCGCTATCCATCTATTCCCACCTTTGCGTCCTTCGCTCCTCCCGGCAGATTTCGCCGATTACCTCGAAAATCCAGTCCGGACCGAGCCGTGCATCGGCCAGCAATTCCTTCTTCTGCCGATCGTCAAACCGATTCCGTAGTTTGGCAATCATTTCCGGCGTAACGCGATCTTTTCCGAATTCTTTGAGAGCATTGATCAACAGGCCGCCCAACGCGAAAATACAGCGGCAGCGACAGCAAGAGGATTAGCCACAAAGAGGCATTGGAAGCACAAAGAAGAGGGGGGATTGTCGGGGGGGCGGGGAGGTGGGTGCGGAGGTGGGTGATGGAGGGTGGGGGATGTGCCAGTTGGTCGCAGATGTCGGTCCAGGCGGCGGCTGGATATCGTTCTTAGATAGTGTGTCCCCTTTGCTGCGCAGATAGTGCGTCCCCTTCTGTGAATTAGATTTGAATTTTAGGCTGGCGGGAAAAGTTTGAGGGAATGTCTATTTTGTCGGTTTGATGTTGCATTCATGATCAGATTGGAGGCATATATGGACAAGGGGTCGCCATGATGACAAATGATGACAAACAGGTGCTTGCTGTTTTTTCGCGAGAAATACGTGAAAGAATTCCTGATGCGGAAGTCTTCGCGTTCGGCTCTCGGGTTAGCGGAAATGCGGAGCCAGATTCGGATCTGGATGTATGTGTGGTTGCGCCTACATTAGATCATGATATTCGCAATGCGATTCGTGAAATTGCTTGGCGTGTAAGCTTTGATTACGGAATTGTTATTTCGACGGTGAAGTTTACTGAAAAAGCTTTTCGTCATAGTGCTTTGGCATCAAGTCCTTTGGTCCGGACAATTATGGCCGAGGGTGTTGCCGCATGATATTTCTTTGATATGCGGCAAGAAGCCGACTATGCGGAAATGAGTGAACTGGACGCTCAGGATGCTTCCGAGGCTATTGCTGGTGCGAAGGATTTCATCGCTCAGGTGAAGCACCAGTTGAAAAGCGAATAGGCTTTAACGTTCTCAGATAGTCTGTCCCCTTTGGGGGATTTAGATTAACCACAAAGATCACATGGAACACAAAGAAGAGGGGGGATTGGGGGGACAGGGATGAGGGATGAAAGCTGAAAATGGAGGGGGAGAATTCACCGTGAAGACGCAAAGGGCGCGAAGGCTCAGATAGAGGCTCAGATAGTCTGTCCCCTTTTGGGGGTTAGATTAGCCACAGAAAGCACATAGGACACTAAGAGGAGGGGGATTGGGGCGGCAGAGCTCTCATCCTTTTCAGTCGAAAGAACAGCCGGGTGTAAGGTCGCGCAAGAAGTCGTCACAGGGAATGCACGATATGCCTTCGATCATGAGTCGTCTTGAGCCCCGGTAGAGTGCCAGTCGGCGACTTTCCGGATAGTCCTCCCCGAAGGCTTTCAATGAGCGTAAGTCCGAGCGATCAATCCGTTCGCTATTCTTGACCTCAATGGCGAGAAAACACGCTTCGCCATATACGATGAAATCAACTTCGCTGCCTGATTTTGTTCGCCAGAAATATAATCCGTGCCGATTGCCGTCGTATTCGTTCCAGGCACGTAAATGTTGCAGGATGAGCCCTTCCAGCGCGGCACCATCAATTTCGGAAGGCGTATCAATCGGGCCACGCGGTCGTATGCCACGATAGACACCAGCATCGAAGAAGTAGAATTTGTTGTGCTTCACGAGCTGTCGCTTTGCTCGTTTGGCAAAAACGGGAAGGGAGAAGGAGATAAGCAGATCGGTCAGGATCTCGACATAGCCTTCGACAGTCTTGCGGCTGACTTCGCACTCACGGGCCACCTCGGCCACATTAAGCAGGTTCCCATGAGAGAAGCTGATCGCTTCCAGGAATCGGGCAAATGATCCCACATTCCGGACCATTCCTTCTGCCTGCACCTCTTCGCGAAGGTACAGCGTAATGTAAGACCGGATTTGTGCTTCCCGGTCGGCTGCATCCAGCACAAGCGGAACCGTGCCGAACCGGAGTGCGTCCATGAATTGGAAATCGTCGCCCAACTCTGCTGCCATGAACGGATGGCAGTTCAGTAACAGGGCGCGACCACCTAGCAGGTCCACTCCGGCTCGCCTTAATTTGCGTGCGCTGGAACCTGTCATGATGAACTGCTTTGCAGGGTATACCTCAATAAGTTGATGGATAACACTTAACAGATCCGGAACGCGCTGGATCTCGTCAATGATAACGGTTTGCGTCTTGTCGTTGCCGGCAACGGTTTCGCGCAAACGGTCCGGCCTAGCCAGATAGTAGCGGTACTCCTCTTGGGAGAGCAGATCAATGGTCAGAGCATGCGGAAATGCCATGGATAACCAGGTTGACTTTCCCGTGCCGCGGGGCCCGAATAGAAAGAAGCTCTGTCCTTGATACGCGCGGATCAATCTGCTTTTGGGTGTTTTCATGGTTCCGAGACTAGGAAAATGCCAGCATCGTGTCAAGCGATAATTATCCTTATGTCGCCATAAACGCAGCAAAAATGGCTATAGCAGGATATTATTAGAAAAAAATAGACTCAAACACCATGGAGCCGCTGCCCTCAGACCTCCCTCATCGCTTCCCTTACTTGTTATTTGCAGCCTGCTGCCCCCGATGACAGTGACCGCGGAGGTGGGTGCGGCGGCGGGTGTGAGCGGATGCTGGTGGGTGGGGGAGTTGGTCGTAGATGCCGGCCCAGGCGGCATCGGTTGGATAGAGTTCTTCGTCGGAGAGTTCGCCGTGTGTTGCGCGGCTCCAGGCCTCTTGGGCTAGTGGGCGTTGCTGAGGGGTCCAGCCGCTATCATTCAGTTCATATCCATCGGGGTGCAATCCGGGGTTGAGATAGGCGAGGGCGTACCATAGATGCAGGAAGTCTTCGCGCGGCAAGCCCCCAAGGTCCTCCTGTGTCAGACGCTCGAAGGTCGCGATCGCATCTGATTCGTTTTTTGGCACGTATTGCCGCGACGGGTATTCATCCTTTGATGTTTTCATGATTTCCTTCTTGTATTTATCTAGGCCCTAGATAATATATTAGCGTGTTCAGGGCAAGAGAAAAAAGGGGTGAAGCATGAAAACGGTTAACGGGACGATCGAATTCGAGGGCGGTGAATATGACTACCGGGCAGAGCTGGTGACAAATGATAGCGAAGGTTGGCCCGACCATATTATTGATCTGGATTGTGCGGATGGCACGGCGTTGCCGGATGACGTTGATTTCGAGGCCTTGGAAGCTCTTGCCCTCGAGAATGCACGGCTACTTGTGGGCGAGCGCAATCAATGGTTCGTGGAAGATACTGGCGGCGGGTGCAATGCATTTACGCGGACCACAAAGCGTGGATGCCTGCGAATCACTCGGTATGATGATCCGACGTGTCCTCAGACCTTTGCCGAACCGATTGCGCTTGGGAGTTATGATGCGGATGGTAACGCAATCGGCTGTGTGAAGATCTTTCAAGGCGGGATTGACCAATATCTCAAAGAGCGGTAAACATTCCCTGTCTGCAAAAAGTGGCAGACAGGGAGGAAGCCGTATTGAAAGTCACTTGCCCCGAATGCCAAGCCAAACATGAAGTATCCGATGATGCTCTACTCGCGCAGATCGAGCGGTCGCCAGCCTTGCGCAAGAAAATAGCATCTCTCCTTGGCCGACTCACCGGCGGCAAAACCAAGCTAGATGCCGAAGGCCGCCGCGCTCGTGCCCTAAAAGCCGTGCAGGCACGCGAGGCAAAACGCACGGCAGAACCCAAAGCCTAAAACCCTGCTCGGGGCAAGGATCATGAATTGGTATCGTTGGAAAGATTCCATTGGTGGCGGGATTCGGCGGCTTTCAGGATGGTGCGTTTGTCGGGGAGGGTATTGTAATCGAGGGTGGGGGAATCCGGGCGAATGGCTTTGAGGACTTTCTCGATGGTGGCGAACGGATCGCGCTCGACCTGGCATTCCCAGAGAACGATTACATTCCATCCGGCTTCTTTCAGGTCTCGTTGATTGCGCTTGTCGCGGGCGACATTTGCTTCGAATTTGGCCTGCCAGAAATCCTGTCGGGATTTCGGCATCGTCGCCACCTTGCAGCCCTTGTGCCGGTGCCAGAAGCAGCCATGCACGAAGATGACCGTGCTGTACTTCGGCAATACAATATCCGGCTTACCCGGCAGATCCTTGCGCCGCAGCGCAAAGCGCAGTCCAGCCCGATGCAACAATGACCGCACAATCAGCTCCGGCTTGGTGTCCTTGCCACGAATCCGAGCCATCACCGCCGATCGCTTTTCTGGTGGCCAGATATCCATTCAAGCCTCCGAGCAGTAGAGCCTGCCTCAGTCTTGTAGTGCGTTGATTTCCGATTCCAGCTTACGCAGGCCGTCAATAATCTCATCAAACGAAGGGATCTCTCCAAAGAGCATCACCCGCATCTGTGCATAGTCATTAGCAAGATGTCTTATATGATCGGCAAAAGGCATTAACTTAAACGTCCCCGGCGTGGCGAGGTCATAGCGAGCCCATGAGGCCGGATAGAATTTCGCCTTGAATGCCACGACGGTGCGAAGCAGTTCCAAATCAGAAAATGCAGCCTGCTTTACCTCCGGATCTGCGGCCATCATGATCAGGTCGTAATAATGTCGAGAATAACGCAAAGAAAGAGGCTTCCCTTTCGGACGAAAAGCTTCCGCATGCAAAATCGTAGCCTTTTCCCAGAATGTACGTTCAGCCTTGATTGCTCTCACACGGCATACGCTATCATCAAATAAAGCAGGATTGGTCTCTGCCATATAAGAACGTATTTCATATTCAGCATGCGGAACCCACAAAGCCAACGGCCCGATTTCAAGGCGAATTTCCGGGCGCAGGTATGCGCTCTCAAAACTGGAC
>PXDM01000274.1 GCA_003565055.1 Paracoccaceae bacterium | reverse complement strand
GCGGCTCTTGCGCGGTCAGACCATGCCACAGCAGTTTTGCGCAGCTTATCAAGGTAGAGCCTACGCCAATGCGGTGTGTTGCGAAGGCAGCGCTCGATACGCAAATCGGCCAGACCTTCGGTGCGCGTGGCATAGGCCAAAACATGGCCCAAGCTAGGCGCGGTCTGATCCGCAGATGCATCCGCCAAGGCCGCCGCAGCCTGTCGGGCCGCAAACGCCATGAAGATCGGGTCATCTTTATCCATTGTGTCCGGTCCTTTCCACGCCGTAGCGGCGCAACACGGCGCTTAAGAAGTGATCCTCATTCTGGCTGATGATCTTTGGGTCCAGCCCCTCCAGTCGGTCCAGAGCTGCGTCAAGATGATCACGGGTTGCGACCAGCGCGGGGACCAGCGCCATGAGGTGGCGCGCCAGCGTGCCATCCGACAGATGCTGAATTGCAGCACGACGCCGAAACCCCTTGAGCCTTTTGTCTCTGTCGGCCTCGGTGGATGAAGAACTGCTGTTGACGCGTTCGCAAAGATCTTGGTGCAGGGTTAGGGCCAGATATAGCAGATCCGCGCAGTGCCGGGATAAGCTGCGCAATGCGTCGCGCAGGCTTGCCGAGCTTTGCAGGCGTTCGGCAACGCTGTCGCGATCCACGGCATCCAGCGTTCCGTCCCGCTGTGCCTGTACAAGGATCGCCTGAAGCGGTGCGTAGCGCAGCCTGCATTCTGCGCTTTGCGGCCAGGTTTTTGCATGATGGCCCAAGCTGAAGACAATGGCCAGCACCTCCAGCTCGGTGCCCTTGAAGGGTTTGAGGGGGCTTTGAGCGAAACTGTCCAATGCTGCGGTCAGAATGTCTTCCAGCGGGGTAATCGTTTCGACAGGATCAAGGTCAGCCTCTGCGACACCCGGCGTCGACAGGGGCGCAGCATGTTGCAACGCACAGATCACATCCCGGTCGCGCAGACACAGGTCCAGATCAATGAAGCCCTGCACGCAGGTCTTGATCTGGACCCAGACATCTGGGTCAAGGTGTTCAGACCAGAAGGACAGCGCATCTGTGTCGCAAGGGATGCTGCGCCCCTGTGCGTTCAGGAAATCACGCAAGGTTTTGTAGCGCTGCCATGCGACCTCTGTCGCAAAGGCGTCACGACGATGGCGGTAGAGCAGCGCACCAAGCTCTGAAGCGGCGGATTTGCGTGCGGCCTCGGACGGGTCACGGCCCAGCCGCAGGCAGCGCCTTTCCACCATGGCCAGGTCGTCGGCGTTGCCCGTGGTTGCCAGATAGTTCAGAAAAGCCGCGAACAGAGGCCGCAAGCCGGTCCGCTGTCTATCCAGCAAGCTGCCCAGATCCGTGTCGCAGGCAGCCTCCTGAATCGCTGCGCATAGCGCGTAGATACCGCGATCCTTGTTGCCGGACTGGGTGCCTGCGATCATGGCTGCAAGGCGACGTCTTTCCCCAAGCCCCAACTCTGTGTACTCACAAACCGATGCAAAGACACTCTCGGCCTGATGCCGCGCGTGGGGCGTCACCTCATCGCGCATGAGCTACCGACCCGTGACGCGTTCGCAAGACATCGCCTGATCGAAAACGATCATCATCATGCGCCCCTCATTCATCACCCCAAGCCGCACGGCTACGCCATCGGCGAAGGTGACATCCCAGACATTGGGTTCGGCTTGTGTGACCGAGTGATAGGCTTGGGTGTTATCTTCTGCGTGATTGGTGCCGCTGTCAGCGGCGAAGCTGAACTCCATACCCGCACAGGACCAGCGCCCCAGAAAAGGCAGATCAGCCGCTGCAGCGTCCCCGCCCGGATCGACCGGCGCGGGCGCAATTGCTTCGGCAGGGGCCGCGACGGGCAGGGCTGGAAGCGGCGGACGTTCTGTCACGGTCGGGGGCGCCGGCGCGTCGCCTGTTTTCCGGCAGTCCAACATGTCGCCGCTCGCCAAGGATTGCCATGTCAGGCTGTCTTGCGTCACGTCCCGCAGGACAACACGCCCGATCTCGCGCAAGAGCAGACTGTAATCTGTGCCCGCGCCATGGTCGAAGCTGAGCACTTCGGTGATCAAGCTGCGGGGGCTGCCCCCGATCTCATGGCTACGCGAGGTCAGTGTGAGCGCTCCGCCATCGCAGGACCATTGGCCTTCAAAGGTGAAGGACCCGGCGGGCGCATCATGTGGCATGAATGTGGATGTGGCGATATTGCGCAGCGCGGTTTCGGCCGTGTCTTGCTGCGAAAAATTCGGCATCTCGCCGAGGCGGGCGGCGAACATGGGCGCAAAGGCGATCAGCCCGGCTTCGGTCATCGGCCCATATAGGCCATCGGGAAGGTCGCTGGCATAGACCTCAGCGAAATACATTTCTTCCTGAAGGTCACGCCGCTTGTGGTCAGGAAGGGCCATGAAGCCCGCGCGCAGGGCAGCAGAGCTGACACTGTCCTGATAGAGTGTCACAACAGGCGCGGGCAGCGGCTCGCGGGGAGTGCCTACGAAGGTCACACGCTCTGCATCACGGAGGCCGAGAAGCACGTTATCCGTCGCGGGTGCGAAGGCCATGACAATCTCTTCGCTGTCGCAGCCCGCAGGCGCGCAGAATGTCGCGATATGCCAGCCGTCCTGTTCGGTGAAGCGGGCCTCTTGTGCGGCCGGATAGTCCTTCCAATGACGAATAACATCGCCTGAAAGCTGTGCGGTCAGAAACGCGTGCCATGTCGCGTCGTTCAATAACGCCGCAGCTGTCACGTCGTCCCAAGTTGAAACCGTGTCAGTTTGCGCGTTGGCCATGATCGGCAGCAAGCTCATCCCGAGCATCAATGCGGCTGCATCAGCCCTCAACAACATTCTGAAATCCATGAAATAAACTCCTTTCGGATTGAGTAAATCGAGGGTGACGCAGTGTCAACCGCGCCACCATCAAGCATCAGGCCGTGAACCCGAAACTCCCGGGGGTCTGCACGGACTGGCCTTTACCAGCGATCAGAAAGCCCGAGATGATGCGGATTACAGTCCAGAGGAACCAGATCAGCAGAACCAGATAGCCAACCAGAAAAATCGCCAAAACACCCCCGACGATCACCATCACCAGCCCAACCCAGAAGGTGCGCAGTTGAAAGCGGATATGGCTGTCCAGCACGCTGGATTTGCCGCGCGACATATAGGCATAGATCACGCCCGCGACGGTCAGAAGGGGTAGAAAGAACCCCAATCCGAACAGGATGTAGATGATCCGGGCAGGGCCAAGATCGGCGTGAAGGTGGGGCTGTGTGGTCGTTTCATAAGTCATTTTGATATCTCCGATGTTTCAAAGGGATCAGCGCGCTGCACGGCACATGCGAGGTTCGAAAAAGCAGCCAAGATTGTTGGAACGGGCCGCGTCGCGGTCGATGCCGGGCATATCGACATGCGTGACAGTCCAGGCTCCAGGCTGGTCACCATCCTCGACAAGCCGCCCTGTCACGGTTGTGTCGCCATGATCGACCGTCAGGTTATAGCCGTTCCAGAGCCAGGACCGCGTCGGCTTCAGCGTGACAGTGGCAAGGCCCGCCATCGCCTTGGGATCGCAAAGCAGGTCCTCGACCGTCGCTCCGAAATCACGCGGCAGATCAGGATGGGTCAGACGCGCCTGCCGCAAGCTATGGGGTTCACCAGATTGCGCAAAGATATCCCGGCACACGCGGCGCTGTCCTTCGGCAATCGTGGCTGCGACCATCGAGTGGCAATCCGACTGCAGGCTCGCAAACGGGCTGAAGGCCGGAATGTCAGAAGGCAGGCCGCAATCATCAGCAGAGATGCGTTGGCCTGCGGGTAGGCTCCCCGCGCGGTCACGCAAACGCTCGGCCATCTGGGCACCGATATCGAGTTTGGTGTTCAGAATGTGCGCCTCGACACGGGCTTGCACCTCCCGGAATGCCGCTTGCATATCAGCAGGAATGCGGCGTTGGGTGCCGGGCATGATCATCCAGTTGACTGCGCGGGCGCCGTCAAGTGTGGTTGGCGCGGCGAGGATCCGGTCGCCGGCAGCCTGCCAGTCCGCAAGCATCTGTGCAGCTTGTGTCGCTTGCTCTTGTTCCATCAAGGCCGCGACTTGCGCGCGCTGTTGCGTGACACAGGCTTGCATGACAGCGCGGCGGCGCGCATTGATGCTGGCATCCGGGATGGTGACATCACACCAGTTTCGCATTTCGTCCAGCGGGATATCCCCTGATGTCAGTTGGGCAGTCATGCTTTCGATTGTTGCATCCACAATCTCTTGGACAGCCTGTTCGAAATCCGACCCGAAAATCACCTGCGCATCCGCTGGAAAAACGCGCTGTCCACCAAACTGCGCCGGAACAGTGAACCAGTCGACCTTGGCAAGCGCTGCAGGGGTCGCGTCGGTTTCCAGAACCTCTGCACGCCATGCTAAGGCGTCCTGCGCGGCGCGGGCACGCTGCAGGATACTGCGGCTGTTGCGCGAAAGGCTGGCGGCGAACTGTTCACCAACCGGGCCGCAGCTGCGCAACGTGTCGACCGCTGCATCAATCTGCGCCTGATCCCAGAAAGCGAATGGCAATGCAAAAAGCGCCTCCAGTGACCGGTCGTTGCTGGGAATGTCGCGCGCTTCGATCATCGGACAGGTGGTTTGCGCCTCGAACCGGCGCAAGGGCTGGGGGGATTGGCCCGCAATCGCTTGCGCGATGGAATGGCGATGCATCAACCGCTCAACCTCGCTGCGATACTGGGTCACGGCAAACAAGCCCGTCTGCGGGCCGAATTGCAGGTCCAGCAAGGTCTCGAATGCCGCGTCTGGTCCGAGCGCGGGGTCCATGTTGTCCAGGCCTTCGTTGAAGGCCGCTTCCACCCCCCGGATCATCCTCATGAAATACTGTGATTGCGCTGCGTCGAGCGCGCGCTGGATCTGTCGCCGGTCATTGGGTGGCAGACTGTCCAGGCCGGGGGCGGCGCGCAAATCCGTGTGCATCTGAACAGCGTCTGCAAGCGTGGGTGCGCTG
>PXDM01000054.1 GCA_003565055.1 Paracoccaceae bacterium | reverse complement strand
GGGGGTGGGTGGGCGGGCGGTCTGCGCGGGGGGCGTCATGCGCTGACCTCAAGGCGCGCAAAGAGGCCGGGGCCAAAGAGGTCCGAGATCTGTGCAACCTCGATCACGAAACTCGCGCCGACCCCATCCGCCGCGCGCATCGCCGCGGTGTAAGTCCAGTCCGGCACGTCCAGCGTGACTTCGCGCTGCACCTCCCCGCCGCTGCGCACGCGCAGCAGGTAGTGTTCCGACGCTTCCGACAATGGCACATCTGCGACGCCCCAGCCGTCGCCGCCGATCCGCGTGCGCCGGATCCAGCGCAACGCGAGATCGCCCGCCACGTCAAAGGTGCCGCGCAAATGTGCGGGCCGGTAGGGCCGCAATCCGATGCCCTCAAACATCGCGTCGATATCGACCTGCGCGGCATCCCCCAGCGGTCGGCTCGCAGGCCCGACCCGGTAGCTGCGCAACAGCCCCAATGCATCGAGCGGCACGGGAAGCGTCTGAGCGGCCTCGTCAATCGCCACCACCACCGACCCCGGCGGCCAGCTTTCAGGCATGATCCCGTCCGTGCCGAATTGCCCGCGCAGGCGTTGGCTCAGTTCATAGACACCCGGCGCGACCAGTTGCGCCTCGGCGAATTGAAACAACTCCCACGCACCGCCCTGCCCGATGGCCATCAGATTGGCCCCGGCCAGCACGCGCTCCGGCGCAACCGTGTCGAGCGCGCCCGCAACCATCCGCACCCGAAGACCCGCGCCCCGGTCCCAGAGACCGGGCATGGCGGCGTCAAGCGGGCTCTCGGTAACGCCCAGCGTGGCCGGGCTGTCGAGGAGCGCATCGAGATCGAATTGCCCCGGCGCGCTTTGATGATGCACGGTGACCAGTCCCGGCCAGGCCTGGGCGCTCGCGGCAACGCGGGGATGATGCGCCACTTCCTCGCCGGTGATCATCGGCAGGTCGAGGAAAACCGGCTGCACCGGACGGGGCGGCTCGAAGGCCAGAAGCGCCGTGCCCACGCGGCCTGTCTCACCCCAGTCATAGACGATATCCTCAACCCGCGTGGCCTCGAACGCGCGCCCCCCGGCCAGCGTCGCGCGGTCGATGCGCCAGAGCCCCGCGCCCTCGCCGAGATCGAGCGCCACCACATCACCCGCGCCGATATCGCGCGACGGTGGCAGCCGGAAGCGCAACGTATCGCGCGCGACCCGCGCCTGCGCCAGCCAGCGCTCGGCGATCAGCACGGCCTCGCCTTCAGAAAACACCAGCGGCAATTCCGAGCCCGAGGCCCGGTCCGACGAGGCATCGGGGAACATGGCCTCTGCCACGCGCAGATCGAAATCCGCGCCTTCCTCGATATAGCCCAGCCGCACGCGCCCGGAGGTCTCGGCCTCGGGCGCGCGGATGAGCGTCACATCGCCCCCCTCGCTGCGCGCCAGATCCTCATGGCCCAGCGCCGCCACCGGACGCCCCCTGCGCATCTGGAAGATCAGCCGCCCCTCGCGCTCGATGGCCTCGACCCCGTAGGCGAGCATCAGCGTCTGCAGCATCGCGCGCGGGGCCTCGGTCGAGCCCATGGCAAAGCCACGCACCACACCGTAGACACGGCTGACATCGACATCCGTGACGCCCGCCCGCGCGCAGATCGCCACGATCAGCGCATCAAGCGGCTGGCTCGTGGACCGCCCCGTAATCCAATGCCCGCGCAGCCAGTTCGCGCCGTCATCCCAGAGCGCCTGATTGCCCGGAAACCATGGGTAAGGCCGCGCATCCCAGGCCCAGGCATGGGCGCGGGTCATATCGACCATCGGGCCTTCATAGAGTTCCGAGACCGGGTTATTGGCAGGGTCCGACCAATACTCATTAACCGCGCGGTAATACTGCATCTGGATCGCATCATCGCGCCAGCCGCGCGAGAAATAGGGCACGAAGCTCTCAGAGGATTTCGGGTCCAGAAACACATTCGGCTGGTTCGTGCCCCGGTCGATGGCCGCGCAGCCGTATTCGGTGAACCAGAAGGGCTTCGAGCGCGGCTCCCAGGCTGTCGGGTCTTCCGCGCGGACACCGTCCACGCGGTCGTGATGGTCATTCTCCCACCACGAGCGCAGATCCTTGTAGCGAAAGATCCAGTCCTCGCCCCATTCGCTGTCATCAATGATCGGCGTGCGGCGCTGCTCTTCGCGGTCGAGCGCCGTGGCGTAGAACCAGTCATGGCCCTCACCGCCCACGACATTCGATTTCAGATAATCGAGATTGTAGATATCGCCCCAATGCGCGTCGAGATGGTCCGTCCCGTCGCGCCAGTCAGAGAGCGGCATGTAATTGTCGATGCCGATGAAGTCGATATTGCTGTCCGCCCAGAGCGGGTCGAGATGGAAAAACCGATCCCCCTGCGGCGTGATATAGCCGAAATATTCCGACCAGTCCGCCGCATAGGTGAGTTTCGTGTCAGGCCCGAGGATTGCGCGGACCTCGGCGGCCAGCGCGATCAGAGCGGCCACAGCCGGGAAGCTGTTGCCCGCGCCCCGGATCTGCGTCAGCCCGCGCATCTCGGAGCCGATGCAGAACGCATCGACCCCGCCTGCAGCTGCGCAAAGCGCTGCCTGATGCAGTATGAAACGCCGGTAGCGCCATTCCTGCGGGCCGGAATAGCTCACGCTGCCCGAGGCGATGCTGAAATGGCTGGCCTGCGCGGTGCCGAAAAACGCCGCGACCTCGGCCTCGGCGGCGGCTGTTGCGTCCGTGCTGCCTGCCACGCCGGGGGCTTTCACTGTGGTAATCCGACCGCGCCAGGGCAGGACCGGCTGGCTCTCGGCATCCGACCATGGATCGGGCAGGCTGTTGCCCTCGGTGATTGCCATCAGGATGAACGGATAATAGACGACCTTCTGACCGCGTGCGTTGAGCGCGGCAATCGCCTCGATCACCGACGCATCCGACGGCGTGCCGCCGTAGGTGATGCTGTCGCCAAGACGCGCGATCTCGGGCGTGTCGATGGCAGCGCGTCCCGCGACCGACCAGGGCTGCGCAGGGGCGAAACGGTCAGAATACTCGACCTTCGGCTCGATCTCGCACGCGCTCGCGCGCAGGTCCGAGCCGAACCATGACACGATCAGGAGGCTTGAGGCACAGCGCGGCAATTCGCGTTCCAGCGCATCAAGGGCCGCGTCAATATCCGTCTGCCCGGTCGGCGTGTTGAGGTTCATCGGCAGATCCGCCGAATTGGTCACGCGGCCCGACAGCGTCGGCGCGGTCGGGCTCGGCCCATCGGTCGCTGCGTTGTAGCTGCGCGCATAGAGCGGCGTCGTGGCCAGCGAAAAATCGCCCGAGCCGGGCATCAGGGCAATGGCCTGCAGATGATCGGCCATGCCCTGCGGCGTGTCGCTCTCGACGGCGCGCAGAACCTCAAAACTGAGCTGCGGCACGCGATTGCCGAATTCACCGAGCGGCATGTCCTCGATCACCACATAGGCGATCCCGCGATAGGCTGGGGCGCGGCCCGCGCCCTCGATGGCGTCGATCAGCGGGTCGGGGAGCTGGTCTTCGCCACCGAGATAGACACGCAGGTTCAGATCCGCGGGCGTAATCTCTTGCCCATCGGCCCAAATCCGCCCCACGCCAAGGATCGGCCCCTCGCAGAGCGCGACGGCGAGCGAGATCGAATAGCTGTATTCGCGGATTTTCGGCTGGCGCGCGTTCTTACCCCCGCCCCCTCCGGACGTGCGCACGCGCTCACGGAATTGCGAAGCCCAGATGACCTGCCCGCCCACGCGCACGCGCCCCCAGACCAGTGCCACGGGCGCGCCCTCTGCCGCGCCGGTCAGGCGCAGACGCTCAATGCGGCCTGTCTCGATCACCTGCGAGCCACCGCCCATCAGCCGCTGGTCGATCAGCCGCCCCACAGTCGCGCCAACAGCGCGCCCGATGACCAGCCCCGACAGGCCCAGCACGGCACCCCCGAAGCTGGAGCCGACCGCCGCGCCCACTGCTGAAAGAACCAAGGTTGCCATATGTCACTCCATTTCAGTCATGCGCGGCGGAAAGTCGAAGCGCGCCACGATGCGCCGCGCCCAGGGGGCGGAAAGCGGGGCCTCCACCACGCCAGCGCGTGGGCAGGTATGGATGAACCCGCGCCCCGCACGGGTCTGGATGCCGAGATGCTTGGCAAGCGCACGCGGTTGCAGCCGAAACAGCAAAAGCTGGCCATCCGCAGGTGCGTGCGCAGGCAGGAAATGGCGCGCGAGGCCCTGCCAGAGCTGCTCCTCGGGGCCGGTCTCGGACCAATGCGGGGCGTAATCGGGGATGGGCGGGGCCGCGCGCCCGTAATGCGCGCGCCAGATCCCGAGGATCAGCCCCAGACAATCCGCCCCGGCACCTTGCGTGCTCGCACGGTGATGATAGGGCGTGCCGATCCACGCGCGCGCAAGCGCCACCACATCGCCCATCAGCGCCGCTTCCCGCCTTGATTGGGCGCGCCTGCCTTGGGATAGCTGGTGAGCCAGTCCTCGCCCGGAATATGTGGAAAGCCACGGAAATTCAGCAGGTTGTTGAATTTCTGCCGACAGGTGCCTGCCTGTTTGTCGCAGCCCACTTCGAGCCGCATCATGTCACCGGGCGCAAGCGCCGCGCGCAGGCTGTCCCAGAGCGAGATCTCGCGCATCTCATCGCGAACCCGGTCATCACGGATCCGGGCGATCAGACCTTCCGCAGCGCCCGAAAGCACGACCAAGCGCCCGCCTGCGAACCAGCCCGGCGCGACCGTCTCGATGGGCGCAAAGCGGAGCTGCGCAGGCTCTGCGCGCTGCGCGGCCAGCGGCGCTTCGGCCGAGAATCCGGGCGTGTTGAGGTCGAAGCGGCAGGCCGTATCGCCCAGACTGGCCGCGCAGGCCGCGTGATAGATGCGCCCGCCGGGCTGGCCCAGCGGCTCCGAGAGGCCACGAAGCTCCGTGCGAAAGGCCCCGCCTGCGCGCGTGATCTCGCCCAGCGTGCCGCGAAAGATCACCCGACGCTGATCGGGAGCAGCCCAGTTGACCT
>PXDM01000412.1 GCA_003565055.1 Paracoccaceae bacterium | reverse complement strand
CTCGGCAAAGTAAATACCCCGGTAAGTATCTTCTTCACTCATTCTCTTGTATTTGGGCGCAATCAGTTTGCATGAGCCGCACCAATTGGCAAAGAATTTTACTACTACTTTTTCGTTTTCTTTGATTAGATTTCTAAAATCGTCATCAGTTATTTTATGTACTGCCATAATCGTTACTTTTGTTTTCTTTCAAAGTTCAAAGGTAAAACGCGCCGTTTAATTTTTGGTTTATATGCGCCCGAGTTATTGTTTTATATTCCTATTAGTTTTGTTAAACGGTTTGAGCTATGGTTTGCAAGCGCAAGCAGACTCCACAATTGTAGAGATTCCCAAAACGTCAAAAAGCAAAGTGTACACCTTAGGTGCCGCAGGTATAATTACGGGTGCTTCCTTCTTTTTTGATGAGCGATTGGAGAGGGAACTCCGCGATGCAAGTTTCAACCGGAGTCGGTTTGTACGTTTTGGCGACTACACCCGAGCTACATTTATGTTGGGAATTCCGGTAGTTACGTGGGTTGCGGGAAAAGGATTTAATGATGAGCCTTTGGTTCAAACCTCATATCGAGCGGGAGCGGCGGCGTTAAGTGCGTTTATGTTAACGGCGGCGCTCAAGTATTCTGTCGGACGCCTAAGACCACAAACCGAAATCAATTCCCGCGATTTTCGTGGCTTTCATCGTGATGATTACACCTCATTTGTGAGTGGACACAGCAGTGTGGCGTTTTCTTTGGCTACGGTTTTTGCGCAAAGCTATGGTCACCGAGCCGCGTTACCTTCTTTGTTTTACGCAACCGCTACGGGTATTTCACTATCTCGCGTAGCTGCGGGTGAGCATTGGCTGAGCGATGTCACCGCCGGGGCGGCATTGGGAATGGCTGTCGGATTGTGGTTGAACAAAAGACTACAGAAAGAGGGGGTACAAATGACTCTAAACCATACACCCGCCGGTGGGGCGGGTATGGGGTTGTTGTACACTTTTTAAGTGAGTTTGAACAAAACAGATTTACACATTTGCCACACTCAATTTGAACTTATGATCGGGCTTCGAGCATAAACCGAATCACATCAGTGGTAGTTACAATTCCTTTGAGTTCGCCGTTTTCGGTAACGGGTAGCGCATGAAATTTCTCGGTTACAAAAATTTGAGCGGTTTCCTCAACGGAGGCGCTGGCGTCAATCGTGCGTAAATTCCCGTTCATTACCTGTTCGATGTTGAGCATACTCAACGCATCGGCATTACCGCCGTCCGGATCGTCGAATAAACCACCAAAAGTAAGTCGGTTAATATCTGTAGCGCTTATGATTCCCACCGGCTTTTTGCCGTCTGTCACGGGTAAGTGTCTTACTTTATGTTTTTTGATGATTTTCATGGCCGCGTGAAGCTCATCTTCTTTATTTATGGTGTGAACGTTGGCGGTCATGATTTCTGTTACTTTGCTTTGTAAGTTCATTGTTTTCGTTTTTGATAGTATGGCACAAAAGTAAGAGGTATAAGCCTTTTAAAACGTGATAAAAGTCAGTTTCGAAATAGTTCTGCATTAATGAGTCACAGGTACTTTTTTCGTATATCTCAAGCCTTTAACATCTATTACTTCAACAATATAAATACCACGGGCAGCATTATTCAAGTTCAACCTGTGCATGATTGTATTTATTCCCGTAGCACTTTGAATGAGCTTACCGTGAGCCGTGAAAATACGTACATTATTGATCTTATTTTGTGAAGATTCAATCACAATTTCCTCACCTGAAGAGTACACCTTAATATCTGAAGGGTCGGCTAAAACTTCTTTTGTTGACGTAACGTCATTATCGTCAATATTCTCTCCGTCATGTTCAAAGAATAGAATGAAACGGTCTTTATAGTAACCGGTGCTGTCGGGTTCAACCTTTACCGATTCTTTTCGCAAGTCCAAAGTATCATTTGTTTTGGAGTCTACGATGTAAATTCCTAGTTCGTCGTCAATATTGGTTTTTTTACGCAGTGTAATTTCAAAGGGTTTAAGGCTACCCGACTGCACAGTGAGTGGTACGGCGCGTTTTTCTTTTGCTGTTATATGCGGTTGAGCTTGAATTGCTATTTCTTCACCGGAGTTTAAGCGAGTGGCGATGTTGAGTTTTTCTTGGCCGTACCGTTTTGGGGCATCGTACTTTTTATCAAAGCCGAAAGAAGCCTCATTGATGAAAGCGAAGAGAAAGTCGTTGTATACTTCACCGTTATCAACCGCAATCCACACTCGCGAGTAGTTCAGTCGGGCGTCAGGTGCCGATCGAAATTGATCGTTATCAGCCGTTCGAAAGTCATTAGTAAACCTGAATTTCATGTCATTAGCTGCGGCTTGAACAAAAAAACCTTGACATGAAGAAATGCTTCCGTTAGTGATATTTTGTCCATTGGCACCTGTTGAGCCCGTTCGGTTTACAACAATGTAGTCATTTTCATTGTATGAGCTACCTTCAGAGCCGTCATCAGCCCAAACATAAGCTGCGTCGGTTAGTAGGACATTACTGTTGAGTTCCAGCATTTTTTGAATATTAATACCTGAGGCATAGGGATTGCCTATTAAGTTCCAATTGTTTAAGCTCCAATTTACAGATCCCGGGTTTTTACCGGTTTTTAAAGTTATGTTGTAGTTGCCATTATTAAGGTCAGAACCTTCAAACACCCTTGTTGGGTTTGTGGGGTTTCCCGGAGCGAAGAACCCCTGCCCCGGATCCATGATACCGTTGGGGTTTGAAATCAGAAACTGAGGGGTGAAAGTTACGGGTTGCCCCTGACATGATGTGCTGTAGTTTTCAGGGAAATCATGGCTCCAATTTTGTTTTGATGCGTCAAAAACGAAAATATCACAGGGGTTGGATTCGTGAAAGATACCGTTGTTTTGGTGTACCTCAAGATTCGCTATGGGTGCTGACCAACCATTGTACTTTGTGGAGTCATTATCTCCCGTTCGTTCAACAATGTAAGTGCCCGAACCTGAGTTAAGTCCCAAAGGTGAGGATGTTGCAGCTGAGGAGGGATAGCGTACTAAAACAATTCCCGAGCCGCCTGAGCCGCTCAATCCCCAATCGCTAGATGATCCCGGAGCGCCTGTACCCGCACCGCCGCCACCGCCGCCACCTGAAGTGGAAATGCCGTGCATGCCGGGGTCTTCATGGCCTTGTCCGCTGTTACCACCACCGCCTAAACCTCCTTGGGCGCCACCGGCTCCTCGGTCGCTAATCATTCCACCGGCACCCCCACCGGCAAACCACCCGTTTTGGCCGTAAGTTGTCCCAAAAAAGTCGCTGTAATCAAGTCCAACACCACCGTCGCCTCCTTTAATGACCTCACCTCCTGATTGAACGGGTATATCGCCGCTTGTTCCGGCCCCGCCACCGCCACCGCCGGCATGAGCTTCACCACTACCGGCAGTACTACCGTCACCTCCGTCGTTTCCTTGACCGCTTGTTCCCGAACCGCCCGGAATTGAAGAACTGTCGAAGCCACCGCCACCGCCGCCACTGCCCCCGTTTGCCCCGGGAGTTTGATCATTTCGGTTTCCACCCGCACCGCCACCAATGGCCGTGAATGACGCGAAAAGGGAGTTTTCTCCGTTTTCTCCGGCAGTTCCCCCGTTACCTACAAAAACGGCCGTTGTGGGAGATACGGATACGCCGGCTTCGTAGATTAGTCCGCCCGCGCCACCACCGCCCGGATAGGCAAAGTCACCGCCACCACCACCTCCGGCAACAATGAGCACATCCACTTCTGATATTCCGTCGGGAGCAGTGAACTCGGCATTTCCTACGGTGGTAAATGCATGAATGGTGTATTCTACACCACCTTGAGTATGCGTGTAAATATCATCACCGTTTAAACTACTCGTTTGTATCAAAGCTCCGTCATTTTTTACCTTTACGGTGCCGTTGTTGATAATATGCGAATTAACGACTAAAGACGCGTCTGATAAAATGGTTAACGCTGCACCTGATTCAATTTCTATCGTGCGGACTCCTGCAAAATTTGATATTTCAGGGTCGTTGGAAGTTGGCGGAATAGTGATTACGGCACCATCAACAGGAACCTCATTTTCATCCCAATTACCGGGCGTGTCCCAGTCGTTGTTTATGTTACCTGTCCACGTGTAGTTTAGGTTTTGTTTGTAGCGTAAAATGACAATACCGGAACCGCCGTTTGCACCCGTATTGCCTGACTGACCGGCGCCACCGCCACCGCCTCCCGTTCCCTGTTGTCCCGCCGTGTGCCCCGAGCCGCTGTACCCGCCGTTTCCGCCGCCATGCATACCTGTACCCGGAGCATTGTTTTCAAAATTGCCTCCGCCGCCCCCCCCGCCGAACCAACCTAAGAGCCCTACTGTTGATCCGAATTTATCGCCGTAGAATAGTCCCGCACCACCGTCACCTGCAGCTGAGCCTGTTCCCGTTTCACCCGGTGATCCGGCCCCACCTCCGCCTCCGGCTCTGTTGTTTGTAGTATAACTACCTCCGGCGTTACCAAAACCGGGAGTTGAATGTCCGGGCTGCAAACCTGCACCCGGTGTGGGATCTGTGTCCCTACCGCCCGCACCGCCGCCGCTGCCACCGGGCTGAGCATTTGTAGGAGACGGATTATTATTGTGCGCCCCCCCGCCGCCTCCGCCTAATGCTTCCAGATTGGCGAAGGTTGAGTTTTGTCCGTTTTGTCCAATTGCAGAGTTCCCTCCCGGTCCGCCGTTACCTACAGTTATGTTGATAGAAGAAAGAGAGGAAATATCCAAATTTTCTTCAAATACTACACCTCCGGCTCCGCCGCCTCCATAGGTTCCGCCACCACCGCCCCCGGCTACTATAAGTACATCAACTGTATCTACATTTGAGGGGTTGTTATAGGTGTGAGTGCCCGGTGTACTGAAAACTTCCACTAAGTATGATTGGCTGCCCTCGAAGAATATAAAAGTAGAATCACTTTGAGCTGTGACCGGCGTGCTGAATAAGATGAGCAATAATACGAAGTAAACTTTTCTCATATCGTTATATCTT
>PXDM01000381.1 GCA_003565055.1 Paracoccaceae bacterium | reverse complement strand
GCGGCAATAGATTGCGGCTTTCATGGTTGTGTGTCGGAGGTAGATTCGTTGTCAAGGTCGGCACCCTCATCGATAGCGGATCCGCTATTTGAGGCAAGCGCATCCATACGGTCTTTGGATGCGCTCACACGGCATGAGGGGGAGCAGAATCTCGTACCCGACCGCGTCGGCACGAAAACCCATCCGCAGTACTCGCACTCAGCGCAACTGCAGGGATTCCGGATCCATTGAAGCCACGGGCGCGTCGTGAAGCGATGCAGCCCGTCGCCTGCGACGTCTATCTCTAGCCTGTCACGGATGATCTCGCACTGCATCACCACACGGGTCTCATGCAAGAACAAGTTTATGTGGATCTGCGCGCCTTTCGGGTCCGTCAGGTACTTCGTCGGTGCCAGCCCAATCAGATCCTGGATGGTGGGCTCCGGCAGGTGTGCAGCTAATTGCTCGCGATTGGAATGGGCCCAAAGGCCGATGACTTCCCCGAAGCGCCTGAGAAATATCTTCTCGTCAATCCCCAAGCATCTCCAGGCCGGCTTCATAGCCTCGTCCAACCTGCGGCGCATGCGGTCGTGGCCCGGTTTGCGCGTAACCCGATCAGCGTAAACGAGCGGAGCAAGGATCCAGAGGTAGTTTTCGTCACGCATCGTGAGTCCTTATCGGGCGGGGCATGTGCACCAACATACCACGAAAAACCCGAAACGGACTATAAAAATCAAGCATTGCTTAGAATCTAGTAGACAAAGCTACTGATTGATGGTTAGGCTTATCGAACCATCAATTTATGGGGGCAGGATGTGGGCATTAATCCGACGAACCCGGGCACAAGGGCGCCCATAGCGCTGATCCGCGTGATCGCGCGCAACCTCGCTCGCCGCTTGTACGACAACCCCAGCTACCGGTCCGCGAAACAGACGGGCGTCGGCCCGGATGATGGCGCGTCAGGCAGGGTTGGGCAGCGGCGAATCCTCGTGACCAGGCGCGTCAGCGATGCGCAGAGCGGGCCCACTACGGTGCCGAATGCAGCGATCGAGCGACCGGAGAGATGAGATGAAAATCGAACTGCACTTACACGACGGTGTGTACCAGGAATTGCAATACCTGGTGCACCTGCAGCAGACGTACGGCGCGCCAGTGCCGCAGAAGAGCGTGGGCTCGTTGCTCGCATACCAAGCGGCCACCGCGGCAGATGGCAACCGGCGACACGGGGCATGGGAGCGACAGATCCTCGAGATGACGGGTTTGCTCCCGGAGAGCTGCGTCGAACTATCCATGTACCGCGCCGAATTCGGTGCACTGAAGGAGAAGTAAGATGAAGGTAATTGACGAAGTGTTGGCACAGATCGAAGAACACCGCCATGCGCGTAGCAGCGAAGTGCTCGCCCACGCTCTAGTGAGCGCGTGCACGAAAACGGATGGACCGTCGCTGCTGTCTGTCAGCGCAGCGCTCGACGACCGCAACTTCCGGTTGTTCTGCCGCCTCGCCCGGATCACTCACGAGCGCGATTACAGCAACACCGCGCAGGCCAATGCGGTTCGCGCACTGGATCGGCTGTTCTCAACCGAGGACGTGAGATGAGCGCCGGACAATCATGTTTTTACAAAAAACAAGGAGATGCGAAATGAAAGTTGTCAACGAAGTCATGGCGTACATAGAGGAACATCCATTTTCTCACAGCACCAAAATTTTGGTACAAGCGATGAAAAGCCTCTGCACAGGCGATCAGGGCCCGCCCCTGTGGTCGGTGGCACTAAGGCTAGATGACACGAACTACAATCGCTACTGTCGATTGGCCTGGATAATGCGCGAACCGGATTTTGATGGAGCCGACGGGTCTTCGCTCGCCCGGGCGCACGCGAAGCTGCGCGAGTTGGGCTTCTATGATGAGGACGTCTCATGAGCGACCAAGACCATATCGAGGTCCACCACCGCGTTCCGGTCGACGCCTGCGATCACGCCAGAATCGAGGTGTACGGGTCGGGCGAGGATGGCGGGCACGCGTGGCGTCTCGCGCGCCCCGGCCATATCGAGCAAGACGCAGTGCTCTGAGCAAAAAAGCCCCGTGCTGCTGCCTGGATCTTTAGCCGGGACCGGCCAGCAGCACGAGGATATGCAAGGACAAGGTAATGAACCAAGCACGAAAAAGTCAATTTCCCGGCTGCAATCCTAGGTGGCCGGCATGCAGAACGTAACCGAACTAAGGCAACAAGCCCAACAGGCGGCGGAGGCCAGTACCGCCGTCGCAGAAAGGGCTGGTGAATCTGCCGACATCTATTCGCCTGTAAAGCCAGTGGACCTGTTCGCGGTCAGCCCCTTGCCACCGTTTCCGCTGGACACGCTGCCCGAGCAAATCCGCGTATTCGCCAGCGAATATGCCGCACAATCCGGATTCGATCCGGGCGCATACGCATTTTGCCTAATGATCGAGGGCGCAAACCTGATTGACCACCGCACGCGGTTGGACATCACCCAGACCTACAGTGTGCCTCCATTCCAATGGGCAGCGGTGGTGGACCCCTCCGGCGGGGGCAAATCGCCAGTGATGGACGCGTGCGCTAAATGTTCCTCGCCGGTTTATCAGGAGATCGTGGAGGAATCGCGGCGAAAATTCGCGGAGTGGAAAACGGTCGCGGACGCCTGCGGGCGAAGCGAGAAACCGCCGCCCGAACCACCATGGCAGCAGCGACACACCAACAACACGACCGTGGAGGGATGCGCAGGCCTGTCAGTTTCAACGCCTGCGGGTGTGAACATGCGCGTCGACGAATTTAGCGAATTCTTGGGGCGTATGGACGCCTACCACAAGAGCAGTGGATCACAGGATCGCGCCAACTGGCTCACAGCGCACAACGGCGGCCCCATCACGATCACCCGTGCGAACCGCAAGCTGTTTATCGAAAACTGGAGCGCCGGCATCCTGGCCGGTGTCCAGCCGGAACGCCTCGCCACATTGTTCAAGCGATCCAGCGCTGTATCCGACGGGCTGCTCCAGCGCTTTTTGCTGTACGTATTCCAGCCAATGGGCGATGCAGACTTTGCCGCGCACGTCGGACCCCACACGGACATTAACGCGATCAACCTGTACAGGCAAATCGAAAGAATGAGCGGCAATGGCCAAAGGTTTCAGCTCGAGCACCGGGCGCGTGCGGTCATGCAAGATTACGTCAACGATGCGCGGAAGCTTGCGGCACGTACCGCGTCGGTACGGTTCCGTGAACACATCAACAAGCTCGGAGGGTTGCTCGGGCGCCTGACGCTGGCGTTGCACGTCATCGACGCAGCCGCGACGGAGACCCCACCGCCGAGGGAGGTGCCGCTGGCAACGCTGGAGCGCGCGAAACAGATACTTGGGGTGTTGTATCGGCATTCGGAAAGCGTCTACGCGCAGATCGACGGGCAGGCAAACGAAACCATGATCCTCGTCCGCGCGGCCGCCGAAGCTATCCTCGCCCAAGGCTGGCGCCTGTTCAACCGTGGGGACCTGACTAGGCACGCGACCCACTGGCGCGACGCTGACCACGTCGCTACCGAGAACGCCATTGATCTGCTGATCGAGTTTGGGTGGATCATCGACGTAACCGCGCCCCCGCCTCCCGGGAAGCGCGGCCGTCGATCCGCTGGCCGGTTCCAGGTGCCATCCAATATCCCCGAACAGTTTCAGGATCTTGCCGAGCGCATACGCCGTGATCGCGCCGAGCGGTTCCAGGCGATCAAAAAAATAGCGGCAAGCCGTCAGCCAGGGCTGAGTGTGCGCAGGGATTGATGCGGGACAGAGCAGCCCCCCCAAACCCCTCGAGCCGAGACCGCGATACATCGGCTCTACAGCCCACCGTCCTTACGCACAGGATCCGGGTTTTCCGCCCTGTCCTACCGCGACCGGCTCCCCGCTGGCGGGTTACCCCCGGGGGGGTCGACCCGGGGAGCGCAGCGATCTGGGGCGGGGGGCGGCCCTGCGGACTCCTTATGGCTCCTATGGATCGAAAGGCGCGGCGGTACGTGGTGGGGTTGTGGCTGGCTTCGTAGGTGTAGAAGAAAGCAGTGGGGGTTGGTCGAGGATGCGGCTGCAAAGCATCGGCGGGGATTTTCGTGAATAAGTTGTATGCGCGTACACATAAAAAGATTAAAGATGATATTGGTTTTGAATTTTTCTTTAAGCACACGCGCATACAACTTATTCACTTTATTCGGGGCACATCAGTCAATAAGACCACCCCCCGCGCAAGGCGCGACCCCCATGAGGGGGTGTACTGCCGGCGGGGAGCCGGTCGGGGTAGGGCAGGGCGGAACAATGCCTCCTGGTCCGCTCTACGCCGGTTTGATGCGTACGCAGAAGGCGTCTAGGTGCCGGGATCTTGCCCCGTCCGTGTCCGCGTCACGGGTGCCGGGAATCGATCCTTCCAAGGGTGGGGGACCCGGGGCTAGTTGCCGAAGCTAGGGGTTACCGTTTCACGGGTGCGATCTTGTCTTGGGGCGGGGCTGTGGGGGGGGTGGTGGAACGCCGGGAATCGAAGGCCGCGGGTGATGCTTCAATCCGGCCGAGCGCACGAACACGGTGAATCCGCTTTTTGGGGAATAGGGTTTCCGACACACGGGTCGTATTTCAGCTCGGTCCCCGGGGCTGGATCAGTGCCGGAGGGGGTCGGCTCAGTGAACCGCGGCGAATTGGGCCGGGGGGGTGGCAGTTGTGAGTGACAGATGATGCGCAGTTCGCGGTTTGGCCTGCGGTACTATTGTAGGGGTCCGAAAGAGATATGGAGCAAGGTGTAACTCCCCTCCGGGCAGTTCACCCGTTCGCTGCGCTCTCGCCCCCGCTCCCTGCGGTCGGGGGGTTGCATACCGGGTTCCTTGATGAGGGTTGCTGGATGTCCAATGAAAAGAAGCGCCGCTATGGCCCAGCCCCGCTGCCGCCCGAACAGGTTCGGGGGCGGCGCGTGTCGGTGTATCTCAGCGACGCCGAGCGCGAGCTTCTGGGACGGTGCGCCGAGGAGGTCGGGCTGCGCCTGCCGGTGTACATCCGCGATGCT
>PXDM01000181.1 GCA_003565055.1 Paracoccaceae bacterium | reverse complement strand
CGCGAATAGCCCATGATTTCGAGCGGAAGTTTCACATTTCCGGCAATCGTGCGCCACGGATAGAGCCCTGCTGCCTGAAAGACATAGCCATAGGCGCGCGCCTTACGGGCGGCCTCAGGCGACATGCCGTTGACCGTGATCGCCCCCGATGTCGGCTGTTCGAGATCCGCGATCACGCGCAGAAACGTCGTCTTGCCGCAGCCCGAGGGGCCGATGAAGCTGACGAATTCGCCCTTGGCAATGTCGAGCGTCACGTCCTTGAGCGCATGGACCGGACCATCGGCGGTCTGGAAGGTCAGGTTGAGGTCGCGGGCCGAAATCACCGGCGCGGTGACAGTGTCGCGCATCACACCCCCGTCGCCGGAATGCCGCTGCGCTGTACCGGGCGCGGGGCGGTGAGGTCTTTCCAGCGCGAGAGCGCCTGATTGACCGGGCCGTTGGGGCAACGCTCGATGAACTGGCCATGACCTTCCTGCCCGTCAAAGCCACCATCCTTGACCATTACCCGCCCGCGCGAGAGCACATAGCGCGGCAGGCCCGTGACCTCATGGCCCTCGAACACATTATAGTCGATGGCCGATTGCTGCGCGCTCGCGGTGATGGTCTTCGACTTTTCGGGATCCCAGACCACCAGATCGGCATCCGCCCCCGCGGCCACAGCGCCCTTGCGCGGATACATCCCGAAAATCTTGGCGACATTGGTCGAGGTGACGGCCACAAATTCATTCATCGTGATGCGGCCCGTGCGCACGCCGCGCGTCCAGAGCATGGGCATCCGGTCTTCCAGCCCGCCGGTGCCATTGGGGATTTTGGTGAAATCGCCCAGACCGTAGCGCTTCTGCTCGGTCGTGAAGGCGCAATGATCCGTCGCCACGACCGAGAGCGACCCCGAGGCGAGCCCCGCCCAGAGACTGTCCTGATGCGCCTTGTTGCGGAAGGGCGGCGACATGACGCGGCGGGCGGCGTGGTCCCAATCGGGGTTGTGATACGCGCTCTCGTCGAGCGTCAGATGCTGGATCAGCGGCTCGCCCCAGACGCGCTTTCCCTGCGCTTTCGCGCGGCGGATGGCCTCATGCGCCTCCTCGCAGGAGGTATGCACCACATAAAGCGGCACGCCCGCCATATCGGCGATCATGATGGCGCGGTTCGTGGCCTCGCCCTCGACTTGGCTGGGGCGGGAATAGGCATGCGCTTCGGGGCCAGTATTGCCCTCGGCCAGCAGCTTGGCGGAAAGCTCGGCCACGACATCGCCGTTTTCGGCATGGACCATCGCCACCCCGCCGATTTCGCGCACCCGGCGGAAAGAGGCGAAGAGCTCATCATCATTGACCATCAGCGCGCCCTTATAGGCGAGGAAATGCTTGAAGCTGGTGATGCCGCGCTTCACGACCTCGGGCATCTCGTCAAAGACCTGGCTCGACCACCACGTAACCGCCATGTGGTAGCTGTAATCGCAATGCGCACGGCCTGATTTGTTGTCCCACATCTTGAGCGCATCGAGCAGCCCCTGACCGGGCGAGGGCAGCGCGAAGTCGATGACCATCGTCGTCCCCCCCGAGAGGGCCGCGCGGGTGCCGCTTTCAAAATCATCGCTGGAATAGGTGCCCATGAAGGGCATTTCGAGATGGGTATGCGGATCAATCCCGCCGGGCATCACATAGCAGCCGGTCGCATCCAGCGTTTCGTCGCCGGAAAGCGCCGGGCCGATCTCGGTGATCTTGCCGCCCTCGACGCGGAGATCGGCCTTGTAGGTCAGATCATGGGTGACGATGGTGCCGTTCTTGATGATGATGCTCATGGCTCACTCCCGCTTCTTGTGTCACCGCGCGCAACCGCTGCGGCGCGCTGTAGGGTGCGTGCTATGCACGCACTATCTCCGCCGTCTCGAGCACCGCATGCAACAGCACATTCGTCCCGGCCTCGGCCCATTCCGGGCTGATCTCTTCAGCCTCGTTATGCGATAGCCCATCCACACAGGGGCACATGATCATCGCCGTCGGATAGAGCCGGTTGATCCAGCAAGCATCATGCCCCGCGCCCGAGACGATATCCATATGGCTGTAGCCCTGCCGCTCGGCTGCATCGCGGATGCGGCCCAGCAGCGTCTCGTCGAAAGCGGGCGGGTCGAACTGCCCGACAATCTCGGCGCTGAACTTGACCCCGATATCGGCGCAAATCCCCGGTGCGCGGGCGTTGAACTCGTCTACCATGGCCAGCAACACATCGAGCTTATGCGAGCGGAAATCGACCGTGAAGACCACCTTTTCGGGAATCACATTGCGCGAATTGGGAAAGACATCAATATGCCCGATCGCGCCCACAGCATCGGGCTGACGTGCCATCGCGATCTCATGCACCAGCTCCGTCACCCGCGCGAGCCCCCGGCCCGCATTGCGCCGCAGATACATCGGCGTGGAGCCCGTGTGCTGGCCCTTGCCGGTCACTGTGCATTCGATCCAGCGCAGGCCCTGCCCGTGGGTCACAACGCCGATCTCTTTGCCCTCGGCCTCCAGGATCGGGCCTTGTTCGATATGCAGCTCGAAAAACGCATGCATCTTGCGCGCGCCCACAGGCTCGTCGCCCTTCCAGCCGATGCGCTCCAGCTCATCGCCGAAGCGCTTGCCCTGCGCATCGACCCGCGCATAGGCCCAGTCGCGCTCATGCACGCCCGCGAACACGCCCGAGGCCAGCATCGCAGGCGCAAAGCGCGTGCCTTCCTCATTGGTCCAGTTCGTCACCACGATGGGCCGGCGCGTGCGGATCCCCAGATCGCGCATCGAGCGGATCACCTCCAGCCCCGCCAGCACCCCCAGCACGCCGTCATATTTGCCGCCCGTGGGCTGGGTGTCGAGATGGCTTCCGACATAGACCGGCAGTGCATCGGGCTCCGTGCCCTCATAGCGCGCAAACATTGTGCCCATCTCGTCGAGCCCCATCTCGCAGCCCGCCTCAAGGCACCATTTCTGAAACAGATGGCGACCTGCGCTGTCTTCATCCGTCACGGTCTGGCGGTTATTGCCGCCTGCCACACCGGGGCCGATCTGCGCCATTTCCATGAGGCTGTCCCAAAGCCGCTCGGCATTGATCTTCAGATTAGGGCCCGGTGCGGACATGATTTCCCCCTGCGCTGGCAGCTTTGCTATGCTACTCTTTGACGGTCGCGCGCGTTGCCCCGGATCAGGAGACTTGTCGGCGCGGTGATGAGACGCTATCAAGTTTGACCATTCAGTCAAGAAGCAACTCCGCCCATGTCCGTGCCGCACGAGTCCAATGCTGAAATACCCGGCAAGCCGCGGCGCACACGGATTCAGAAGCGCAATCGGCAGATCATCCTCGATGCGGCGCTGGACGTGTTTTCGACCCATGGGTTCCGTGGCGCGACGCTCGATCAGATCGCCGCAAAGGCCGGGCTGTCGAAGCCCAATCTGCTCTATTATTTCGACAGCAAGGAGGCGATCCATCGCGCATTGCTGACGCGGCTTCTCGATACCTGGCTCGATCCCCTGCGCGCGCTGGACCCCAACGGCACCCCCGAGGCCGAGATCATCGCCTATATGCGCCGCAAGCTCGATCTGTCGCGTGACTATCCGCGCGAAAGCCGCCTCTTTGCGAATGAAATTCTGCAGGGCGCCCCCCGGATCGAGGATTTCATTCGCCACGATCTGCGCGCGCTGGTCGAGGAGAAAGCGCAGGTTCTCACCGGCTGGATGGACAGAGGATGCATCGCGCGGGTCGATCCGCATCACCTGATCTTCTCGATCTGGGCGCTGACCCAGCATTACGCGGATTTCGCAGCGCAGATCGGCATGATCCGGGGCGACGCGCAGGACCCGACAGAAGGGGCCGACCTATTCCTGACGCAGCTCTACGCCAAGCTCCTCACCCCCTGACCCTTGGCCGTCGCAATCCGGCCGAAAGGTTAAGCGCAGCTTTCAGAGAAGCGTTGAAAGCCAAAGAAAATCTCTGCCTCTGCCCATCAGGGCGTTTACGCATTCTTCATCTCTGCCACGACAGCGCCGGGGCGTTGCGCTAGGCTTGGCGCACAATCTCTTGCAGAAAGCGTCAGAATGTTGATCTCAGCCATCACCGCCCCGCTGCGTCCGCCCGCGAGCGCGCCGCCAGCCGCCCCCGCCGAACAGCCCAGCGCCACGCCCACGAGCAGCACGCCCCTTTCGTCAACGGCCCCGGCCGCGCCAACCAGCGCCAGCACACCGCTGCCGCAAAGCGCGACCGTGACCCCGGTGCAGCCCAGCCCGGATCCATCCCCGGCAGCGACCCGTCAGACCGCAGAAATCGCGCAGACCCTCGCACAGCTCGACCCGCCCCCGCCTGACCCCGAGGCCGAACTCGCGCAAGCCCGCGCACTCGCCATGGCCGCGCAGGCGCGCTGGAACGACGCAGAGTTGATCAGCGCTATTCAGCCCGCAGCGCCAGAAACGAACGAGACCCCAGCGCCGCAAGTTGATGCAGCGGCCAAGCCATCCTCCTCAGCCGAAGCCGCGACCCGGCCCCCGGCCGAGCCGCGCTTGATGATGACTGTCTGATCACTCCGCCGCGCGGGCCATGGGATTGTTGGGATGCGTCGTCCAATTGGCGTAATCGCCCACGGTTTCGCCGGTGCGCGGGTCTGTGGCCCCTTTGGCGAGCGGCTCCATGGTGATGCAATCCGCCACCGGGCAAACATTGACGCAGAGATTGCAGGCCACGCATTCCGCGTCGATCACCTCGAATTTGCGCTCTGGCGACATGGAAATCGCCTGATGCGAGGTGTCCTCGCAGGCCGCATAGCAACGCCCGCAGGAAATGCACAGGTCCTGATTGATCTTTGCTTTTGCCACGTAATTGAGGTTGAGATACTGCCAATCCGTGACATTGGGCACAGCCCGGCCCACAAGCTGGTCGACCGAGGTGAAGCCCTTGTCGTCCATATATTGCGACAGGCCCGCTGTCAGCTCTTTCACGATCCCGAAGCCGTAGGTCATGGCCGCAGTGCAGACCTGAACGGTGCCCGCGCCCAGTGTCATGAACTCGGCCGCGTCG
>PXDM01000530.1 GCA_003565055.1 Paracoccaceae bacterium | reverse complement strand
GACCGCACGGGCGACACAGGTGCTTTGAGGCGCGCGCGCCAGCGGGTAGACCCGCCGCATATCCTGCTCACCACGCCTGAAAGCCTCGCGCTGATGCTGTCCTACCCCGAGGCCCCGCGCATCTTCGGCAATCTCAGGCGCGTGGTGATCGACGAGATCCACGCGCTCGCCGAGTCAAAGCGCGGTGATCAGTTGATGCTGGGCCTTGCCCGGCTGCGCCAGCTTGCGCCCGGATTGCAGACTGTCGGGCTCTCGGCCACGGTCGAAAGCCCGCAGGCGCTGGCCGCGTTCATGGGCGGCGCGCAGATCGTCGCGGCCGATCCCGGTCCTGCGCCCGATATCGCCATTCTGCCCACCACCGCCGCGCCGCCCTGGTCGGGCGCGGGCGGGGCCTATGCCGCGCGCGATGTTATGCGCGCGATTGCCGCTGCGCGGCTGACGCTTGTTTTCATCAACACGCGCGCGCAGGCCGAGTTGTTCTTTCAGGCGCTCTGGGCCGTCAATGACGAGAACCTGCCCATCGGGTTGCACCACGGCAGCCTCGCGCGCGAGGCACGCAGGCGCGTCGAGGCCGCCATGGCCGCAGGCGACTTGCGCGCTGTGGTGGCGACGGGCAGTCTCGATCTGGGGCTGGACTGGGGCGATGTGGATCTGGTCATCCAGATCGGTGCGCCGCGCAATATCAAGCGGCTGGTGCAGCGCATCGGGCGGGCCAATCACCGCTATGACGCCCCCTCGCGCGCGCGGATCGTGCCGGCGAACCGTTTCGAGATGCTCGAATGCGTGGCCGCCCTGCAAGCCATCACAGCGGGCGAGTTGGACAGTGACGGGCGCGGCGGTGCGGGCGCGCTCGATGTGCTGTGCCAGCACATGCTGACGCTCGCTTGCGCAGGCCCGATCGACGCCGATCACCTCTTTGCCGAGGTCACGCGCGCAGGCCCCTATGCGACGCTCACGCGCGCCGATTTCAACGCCTGTCTCGATTTCGTGGCGACCGGCGGCTATGCCCTGCGCGCCTATGACCGCTGGCAAAGGCTGGTGGAGCGCGACGGGCGCTGGCATCTGCGCGATCCGCGCGCGGCGCGTGACATCCGCATGAATATCGGCACGATTGTCGCGCCCGAGCTTCTGAGCGTGCGGCGCGGCCCGCGTGGTGGCGCGCCTCTGGGCGAGATCGAGGAGGTTTTCGCCGCCGCGCTCCTGCAGGGTGACACGTTTCTCATCGGCGGGCAGACTGTGCGCTATGACCGGTTGCGCGATATGGTGGTGGAGGTCACGCCGCAGCCCAATGCCAGCCCGAAAATCGCCGTGTTCAACGGGCTGAAAATGGCGACCTCGACCGAGCTTTCGGCCCGCGTTCTGGCGCTGATCGGGGATGCGGGCGGCTGGCAGGACCTGCCGCCTGAGACCCGCGACTGGCTCGCGCTGCAAGCGCGCATCGCGACCCTGCCGCAACCGGGCACGATGACCTGCGAGAGTTTCGCGCGCGGGGGCCGGTGGTATTTCGCGCTCTATTCCTTCGCCGGGCGCAATGCCAACCAGACGCTGGGCCTCCTGCTGACGCATCGGATGGAGGGCGCGGGGCTTGCGCCGCTTGGCTTTGTGGCGACCGATTATGCGCTCCTGATCTGGTCGCTGGAGCCTGTGCACGACCCCGCGCCGCTTCTGGACCCCGAGGGCTTGCGCGACGGGATGGAGGAATGGCTCGCGGGAAATGCCGTGATGAAGCGCACCTTCCGGGCAGTGGCGACCGGGGCGGGGCTGTTGCAGCGCAACCTGCCCGGCGCGCGCAAATCGGGCAAACAGGCCACGTTTTCAAGCGATATCCTCTATGACACGTTGCGCAAATTCGACCCTGACCATCTGCTCTTGCAGATCACACGGGCAGAATCGATGCGCGGGCTCGCGGATTTTGGCCGGATCGAGGAGATGCTGCGCACAAGACCGCGCATCGTCCATTCCCTGCCGCCCCATGTCACGCCTTTCGCCGCCCCCCTGATGCTGGAGGCCGGACGTATCCCGATCCGCGGGGCAGGCCAGTCGCGGCTTCTCGAAGATGAAGCGGCCCGGATGATGCGCGAAGCGGGCTTGCACCCTGATGAGGACTGCGCCATCTGAGCGCCATGACGCATCTCGGTTTTCAGTTCCACGGGCAGGAGTTCATCGCCCGCGCGTCGGGCGCGCTCTACTGGCCGCGCCTGGGCGCGCTGATCGTGGCGGATCTGCATCTGGGCAAATCCGGGCGCATGGCGCGGCGCGGCGGGGCGCTGCTGCCGCCGTTTGAGACCCGCGCCACGCTTGAGCGGTTGACCGCCGATCTGGACGCGACGCAGGCCAGTCGGCTGATCGCATTGGGTGACAGTTTCGACGATGATCTGGCCGCGCGGGATGTGCAGCGCGAGATCGCCGCGCTGGCTGCCCGCATCGCGGTCACATGGATCACAGGCAATCATGATGCCGCCCCCATGGGGCTGCCCGGGGAGGTGTTGCCCGAGGTCACTGTCCACGGCCTGAAGCTGCGTCACATCGCCAAGGAAGGCCCCGATATTTCAGGGCATTATCATCCGAAGTTAAAGCTGTCGGGCCAGCGCCTGCCGGCCTTTCTGATCAGCGAGGCGCATCTGATCCTGCCCGCTTTCGGGCAGTATACTGGCGGGCTCGACTGGCACGATCCCGCACTTCAGGCGCTGGTCCCGGCAGGCCGCGCGATCCTGACCGGCGCGCGCGCAGTGATGGTGCCGCTGCCCCTGCCCATCTCCGCGCACGCCCGCAGGGACAGGCGGCGCTGAGTGTGGCGGTTTTGTGCTGGAAATATGTCTGATTTCGCGCTAGGCTTGGCCAACAGACCCGGAAAACGGGCACCAACAGGCAAGATCAAGAATAACGGATAAGTCGGTAATCGGGGCAGTTCGATGACGGAAATGGTGTATGGCACCGCGCCTGTGCGCGTGGTGGAGCCTGTCCTTCCCAGGTGGTGGCGCACGATCGACAAGGTGACGCTGACCGCTGTGCTGCTCTTGATGGCGGTCGGGCTGTTGCTGGGACTTGCCGCCTCGCCGCCGCTCGCCACGCGCAATGGCTTGCCCCCTTTCTTCTACGTCCAGCGTCAGATCGTTTTCGGCCTGATGGGCATCGCCGCGATGTTTGCCATGTCGCTGTGTTCGCCCGAGCGGGTGCGCCGCTTCGCCACTGTCGGGTTCTTCGTCTCGCTTCTTGCACTGATGCTCCTGCCGTTTTTCGGCACGGATTTCGGCAAGGGCGCAACGCGCTGGTTCAGCCTTGGTTTTGGCTCGTTCCAGCCCTCTGAATTCCTCAAGCCGATGTTGGCGGTCTTTGCCGCCTGGCTGCTCGCTGCCGGACAGGAGCAATCCGGCCCGCCGGGCAAGCTGCTCTCGCTTGGCTTCACGCTTCTGGTGCTGGGTCTTCTGGTCATCCAGCCCGATTTCGGACAGGCCGCGCTGATCGCGGCAGGCTGGATGGTGATGTATTTCCTCGCAGGCGCGCCGATGTTCCTGCTGGTGGGCTTTGCCGCGCTGGTGATCCTTGGCGGCTACACCGCCTATCACAATTCCGAACATTTCGCCCGCCGGATCGACGGCTTTCTGACCGCCGAGATCGACCCGCGCACGCAGATGGGCTATGCGCAGAACGCCATTTCCGAGGGCGGTTTCTTCGGTGTCGGCGTGGGCGAGGGCCGCGTGAAATGGCTCTTGCCCGATGCGCATACGGATTTCATCATCGCGGTGGCGGCGGAAGAATACGGGCTGATCCTCGTCTTGTTCATCATCGGGCTCTATGCCACGATCCTGATCCGCTCGCTCTTTCGGCTGATGCGCGAGCGCGATACCTTCACGCGCCTTGCCGGGACCGGGATTGTCGTCGTCTTCTCGATGCAGGCCATGATCAACATGGGGGTCGCCGCGCGGCTTCTGCCCTCGAAAGGCATGACTTTGCCGTTCGTGAGCTATGGCGGCTCCTCGCTCCTTGCGACGGGGATTGCAATCGGTATGCTTCTGGCCCTGACACGCACACGCCCGCAGGGCGAGATTGGCGAGATCCTCTCGCGCCGTGCGCAAGGCTAGGGGCGGGATCATGTCAAAGCCACCACTTCTTCTGATCGCAGCAGGCGGCACTGGCGGGCATATGTTCCCTGCGCAGGCGTTGGCAGAAGAAATGCTGGCGCGCGGTTGGCGGGTGAAGCTTTCCACCGATGCGCGCGGTGCGCGCTATGCCGATGGCTATCCGGCTGAGGTCACGGTTGAGCAGGTGCGCGCGGCCACACCTGCGCGCGGCGGGCTGGCCGACAAGCTGAAAGTGCCGCTGCAACTCGGGGCCGGGGTGTTGCGCGCGGCCTTGGGCATGCTCTTTGACCGGCCAAAGGTCGTTGTGGGCTTTGGCGGCTATCCCTCGATCCCGGCGCTTGGGGCCGCATGGCTCTTGCGGGTGCCGCGCATGATCCATGAACAAAACGGTGTGCTGGGCCGCGTGAACCAGAATTTTGCGCGCCGTGTGGACCGGCTGGCCTGTGGCATCTGGCCCACACAGATGCCCGAGGGGTTGCAAAGCGAATTCACCGGCAATCCGGTGCGCGCGGCCGTGCGTGAGCGCGCGGGCGCGGGCTATATTCCGCCGGGCGATTATCCGATGGACCTGTTGGTGATCGGCGGATCGCAAGGCGCGCGCATCCTCTCGCAGGTCGTCCCGCAGGCGATTTGCGCGCTGCCCGAGGACATCCGGCGCAACCTCTCGGTGTCGCATCAGGCGCGCGAGGAAGATATCGCCGAGGTCGTCGCCGCCTATGAAGCTGGGGGCGTCGCCGCTGAAATCGCGCCGTTTTTCAGCGATATCCCGCGCCGCCTGTCCGAATGCCAGTTGGTGATCAGCCGTGCCGGTGCCTCGTCTGTGGCCGATATCTCGGTCATCGGGCGGCCCTCGGTGCTGGTGCCCTACGCGCTCGCGGCGGCCAATCATCAGGCCGCGAATGCAAAGATGCTCTCAAGCGTCGATGCTGCCGTCGTCTACCCTGAATCCCAATTCACCGCCGAGG
>PXDM01000539.1 GCA_003565055.1 Paracoccaceae bacterium | reverse complement strand
TTCGACTTGCGCCAGACCACATCATTGAGGATCCAGAACCCGGCATCCTGCAGCGCGGCCCCCACGCGGAAGATGTTGTGATAGGACCCGATCACCCAGATCGCCCCATCGGGCTTGAGCAACCGCCGCGCGGCGGCGAGCCATTCGCGGGTGAAGGCGTCATAGGCCTTGAAGCTGTCGAACTGGTCCCAGGCGTCGTCGCACGCATCGACGAGGCTGTTATTGGGCCGGTGCAGCGTGCCGCGCAATTGCAGGTTATAGGGCGGGTCGGCGAAGATCAGATCGACGCTAGACTCGGGCAGCGCGTTCATCACGTCTATGCAGTCGCCGCCAAGAATCTGGTCCAGCGGAAGCATCGCCGCCTCCTGCGTCTTTAATGTTACTGTCATGCCTGCCTCGGTCGCTTGCGTGTTTTCACGCTTTGTTGAGGGCATGATGAGTCAAAGCCGATTCGCCGTCAATTTCTATCTGAATCAGGGGCTTAAAAAACTTTCTTCATGTGAGCACCGCGCACTATATCTAGCGACCCGGCCCTGCAGCGCCTCTATGGACTGTGGCAAAACCGAAATTTACTATGGCATTTTTGTAACGCCACCCCCGAATATCACCTGACGCCGTCTGAGATCTGGGCCTGCCCGCGCGGCCACAAAATGCGAAGGGCCGGGGATGCGCCCCGGCCCTTGTCGGACGACCGAAGCCCCGACTGTCAGCACTTGTGATAAAGCCCGGTCGCGTGGCTCTTGCAGTAGCGCGCGATGACCGTATGGGTCGGCGCAGGTTTTCTCGCGCCCGCAATGATCCCCAGCATGATTGCCCCGACCGCGCCTGCCGCCCAGGCATCTGCCTTGGCCGCAGTCGGGGTGGAGATGGTCACCCCGGCCGCAAGAACGCAGACACTCGCGCCAGCCAGAACCCGTGTCGCGAAACGCTTGATAAATGTTTTCATGTCAATCTCCAGCTTGCGTCCCAGAAGAGACATAAAATTACCACAGCCCCGCGATTCCCGGAAGAAAATATTAACCTTTCCTAAGCGCGCTCAACGCCGCCGATAGCCGCGCTCCTGCAGGCAGGTTGCACTATAGAGCCCGCGCTGCTGCCGGACCTGACAGGTCGCGGGCAATTGGCGCAGACCGGCAGACTGCAGACACGCACCATCATAGCCCGCGAAGCGCTGGCCGCGATGGATGTAACGCGTGCGACAGCGATCCGGCAGGAACAGCGCCTGACGATGTTCCCCGCGCCCGGCAACGGGACTGCGCTCAAGACAGCGCGCGCGGTAAACGGCACGCGGCCCGCGATTGGTGCGCACGACCTCATGGCATTGCGCAGGCAGGCGGTGCAGCCCCGCTGCGTGCAGGCAATGCGCGTTATAGACGGCGACATGCTGCCCCCTGATGCGCAATGTCTCGCGGCAATGCTGCGGGAGCCTGCGCGCCTGACCGGGCTGGACCCGCTGGGGCTGGCTCTGCGCACGGTTGGCACTGTGAACGATCACCGCAACCGCCGTCGCACCGAGCAAGAGTTTCAACAAAGTGTCGTCCGACGCCTGCGCGGGGGCCGCGCTGGTCCCGACAAGAAGCGCCGCGCCCGCCACGAGGCTGGTCAGACGCGCGCGTAAGGAAGGGATGAGAACTGTCATGGGGATCGCCTTTCGGATGCTGGAAGATGCCCCCAAAGCCTCGGGCCAGAGCCGCAGGTCAGGCAATATCGGCGGGTTGCTATCGGATAACAGCCGAAGCCAGGCCGCGTTGATATTGAATATCCACCGCCCTGCTGGCAGGCTCGCAGGCATGGAAAAGACGCTCCCCCTCCTCGCCCTGCTCATGGGATTGACGCTTGCGAGCCAAGCCTCTGCCCAGTGCTATGCGGATTTCAAGGCCAAGCAGGACAACCCACTGCGGCTGCAATATGGCATCATCGAACTGCCCGCTTCGGCTTGCGGCTCCCGGCAGGAGGCCGCAAGCTACGCGGCCCCTGTCATCGCGCGTTCCGGCTGGACGCTTTTGCAGATCGAGTCCATCTTCGGCGCGTCCGAATTCCAGAGCAGGAGCGCCCATGCCGGGGTCATCCATCGCCGCCAGTGACCTGCTGCGCATCGGCAGCCGCGCCGTGATCTGGGGGATCGTGGCGATTGTCGCAATCCTGTCGCTGACCGCGCTGATGCTGTTTCTCAACCTGCCCGATGCCAACGCGTTCAATGCGCGGGTCGAGCGGGTCTTTGTGGAAAACGCCGATCTGACCTCGCAGACGGATATCAAGCTGCTGGAGATCCTCGCGCAATCGGGCACGGCCTTTTCCGAGACGCTGGTGTCTTACCGGGTCGTGATCTTCGTGCTGCTGGTCTTTGCGACCGGGCTTCTGGTCACGTCCTTCGTGGTGATCGTGATCCTGATCACTTTGAACCGCCGCATGGCGCTGGTCGAGAAACAGGGGCTCACGATCTCGCAACTGGTGATTGACCGGGCGACCAATTCAGTGGCGATCAATGACATGGTGTTCAGCCTGACGCCTGCGGCGGTCGAAACGCTCGCAGCGCTCGCCGAGGCCCGGCTCGATGACGACGTGCTGACCGGCGCGGCGCTGGAGGCGCTGATCTCTGGCCGCACGGAGGCCGATTGCGACGAGGCCGCGGGCGCGACGCGCATCAAACGGCTGCGCGACAGTCTGGGCAATCAGTTGATCAGTGAAGTGCTGGTCAAGAATATCGCGCGACAGGGCTATGTGCTCGCCATCGACAGCAAGGTGATTTCGCTGCGCTGAACCCCTGCCCTTGTCATGCGTTTCTGCCTGTGTAACGTGATCGCAAACACAAGGGAGCGCGCAATGCTGGACAAACGGCAATTCTACATCAACGGCACATGGTGCGACCCGATGGCGGGCGCGGATCTGGAGGTCATTGATCCCTCGACCGAAGAGCCCTGCGCCGTGATCTCGCTCGGTGGCGCGTCGGATACGGATATGGCGGTGGCCGCTGCGAAGGACGCGCTCGACGACTGGATGCATTCCGACCCGCGCACGCGGCTTGCGCTGGTCGAGCGGATTTTCGAGATCTACCAGAAGCGCGCCGAGGATATGGCGCTGGCGATCAGTCTGGAGATGGGCGCGCCGATTGATCTGGCGCGCGGCAGTCAGGTCGGCGCGGGCACCTGGCATATCGGCAATTTCATCAAGGCGTTCGAGCAGATCGAGTTTATCGCACCGCTTGGAAATCACGCCCCCGAGGACCGGATCATCCGCGAAGCCGTGGGGGTCTGCGCGCTGATCACGCCCTGGAACTGGCCAATGAATCAGGTCACGCTGAAGGTGATCCCGGCGCTGCTCGCAGGCTGCACGATGGTGCTGAAACCCTCGGAAATCGCGCCGCTCTCGTCGATGATCTGGACCGAGATCATGGATGAAGCGGGCACGCCGCGCGGCGTCTATAACATGGTCAATGGCGATGGCGCAGGCGTCGGCACGCAGCTTTCCGGCCACCCGGACGTGGATATGGTCAGCTTCACCGGCTCCAGCCGCGCGGGCCGGGCGATTTCGAAAAATGCGGCCGAGACGCTCAAGCGCGTGCATCTGGAACTGGGCGGCAAGGGCGCGAATATCATCTTTGCCGATGCCGATGAGCGTGCCGTCAAGCGTGGTGTTGCGCATTGCTTCCAGAACTCCGGCCAGTCCTGCAACGCACCCACCCGGATGCTGGTCGAGCGCAGCATCTATGATGAAACGGTCGAGGCTGCGCGCGAACTGGCAGAGGCGACGGCGATCGGTCCGGCCTCGGAGCCCGGCAAGCATATCGGCCCGGTCGTGTCACAGGCGCAATTCGACAAGATTCAGGACCTGATCCAGAAAGGCATGGACGAGGGCGCGCGGCTGGTCGCAGGGGGCCTCGGCCGTCCCGAAGGCGTCAATCGCGGCTATTTCGTGCGCCCGACTGTCTTTGCCGATGTGAATAACGACATGACCATCGCGCGCGAGGAGATTTTCGGCCCGGTCCTGTCGATCCTGCCTTTCGAGACGGAAGCCGACGCCCTGCGCATCGCCAATGATACAGTCTATGGCCTCACGAATTATGTCCAGAGCAGCGATGGCGCACGGCGCAACCGGCTGGCGCGACGCTTGCGCGCGGGCATGGTCGAGATGAACGGCAAATCCCGCGGCGCGGGCGCGCCTTTCGGCGGCATGAAGCAATCCGGCAATGGCCGCGAGGGCGGTGTCTGGGGCATCGAGGATTTCCTCGAGGTCAAGGCCGTCTCCGGCTGGGCAAATGAGGCAGAGTGAGCAGATGCAATATCAGTACGACGACCAGAACATCTTCGCCAAAATCCTGCGCGGCGAGATCCCCTGCAAGAAGGTTCATGAAACCGAGCACAGTCTGGCTTTCACCGATATCGCCCCGAAAGCGCCGCATCATGTGCTCGTTATCCCGAAAGGGCCCTATGTCTGCTATGACCATTTCGCCCGCGCCGCGAGCGATGCTGAGATCGTCGACTACACGCGTGCAATTGGCGACGTTGCAGCCCAACTCGGGATCGCGCCAGGCGACGGGGGTGGCGGCTACCGGATGATTGCGAATGCAGGCAGCGACGGGGTACAGGAAGTCCCCCATCTGCATGTGCATCTCCTGGGCGGGCGCAATATCGGCCCGATGGTGATGATGCGCCCTTGACGCTTTGAGCGCACGGCACTAATCAGGCGCTCAGGTGGCGAGTTGGCGGAGTGGTTACGCAGCGGATTGCAAATCCGTGTACAGGAGTTCGATTCTCCTACTCGCCTCCATTCGTCCTTGGACATCACCTTGCGGCAAGCATCAGGTCATCTGCTTCACTGACATGTCGGCATAAAGGCCCCGCTGAGCGGTAAGTTCGTCATGCGTGCCGCGCTCAATGATCTGGCCGTTATTCATGACAAGAATCTGATCGGCACGCCGCACTGTGGACAGGCGATGCGCGATGACCAGCGTCGTGCGATCACGCGACAGCCTCTCGATGGCCTTTTGCACCAGTTCTTCAGAGCGGGAGTCGAGGGCGCTGGTCGCCTCATCGAGCAACAGGAACGGCGCATCGCTCAGGATGGCGCGGGCAATGATGACG
>PXDM01000541.1 GCA_003565055.1 Paracoccaceae bacterium | reverse complement strand
TGCTGAAGAAGCACGGGTCCTGCTATCAGCTTGGAGGGAATCCCGATGACAAGGTCTGATTCCCCCGAAGATCCCGCTGTCCCCGTCACGCTGCCTGCACAAGCAGAAACCGCGCTTACCGCGATGGTCTCGACGCCCGGCTGCGATTTCGCGACCCTGGCGCGCGCGGCGGGTCTGGACCCCGCGCGCGATTTTCGCGGCGCGGATCTGCGCGGAGTGGATTTCGGGGCGTCTGATCTCAGCGGGTTCGACTTCTCGGGCGCAGATTTGTCTGGCTGCAATCTGTCAAGGGCGCAGTTGGATAGTGCCATCATGACCGGAGCGCGGCGCGGTGCTGGGCAGCGGTTTTTGGAACTCCGAGGGCATAAGGGTCCGATCCGTTGCGTTGCGTTCTCTTCAAAGGGCAGCCATATCGGTAGCGGGGGTTGGGGCGGAGAACTTTTCATTTGGGACGGGAACATCATATCTGAACGGTGCACCTCCCTGCGAGGGCACCAGGGCCAGGTGTCTTGCATTGCCTTCTCGCTGGAAGGCAGCCTCATGGTCAGCGGGGGGGAAGACCGTACGCTGAGGCTCTGGGATGTCAGCACAGGCTCGATACTTGTAGAGTCATTGCACGCGCATGATTCAGGGATCCGAAGCGTCGACTTATCGCCAGACGGTAGCCGCATCGTCAGCGGGGGAGAAGATGGTACGCTGAGGCTCTGGGATGCAAGCACAGGTGAGGCATTAGGCGAACCATTTCGGGGACATGAGGCAGAGGTGCTCTGCGTCACCTACTCGCCCGATGGTAGCCGCATCGCCAGCGGGGGAGAAGACCGCACGCTGAGGCTCTGGGATGCAAGCACAGGCGCACCATTGAGCGAGCCATTGCGAGGACACGAAGGCTCAGTCTATAGCGTCGCCTTTTCGCCCAATGGTAGCCGCCTCGTCAGCGGGAGTGGTGACACCACGCTGCGCCTGTGGGACGGAAGCACCAGCACAACGTTGGGGGGGCACGAGCGCCCGGTGAATTGTGCTGCCTTTTCGCCGGATGGCAACCGCATCGTCAGCAGCGGTGACGACCGAAAGGTCATCGTCTGGTTTCTTGATCCGCCCGCGCATCAGGTGTTTGTTACAACACGTCCCGAGGACGAACCGTATAAGCGCAAGCTGCTCGACAAGCTTTTCGCACATCCCGAAATGATGAAGCGCAATGTGGTCGAAGCCGTTCTCGACCCAATGGCCAATCCGCGCCCCGATGAAGGCGCGCGCGACGCGCTGGAAAACTCGGTCGCCGCGCTTTTCATTGTCGGCGATAAAGACCTCGCCTTCATGCAACACGGTGAATTGGAACTGGCACGGCAATTGCAACGCAAGACGGGGCAACCCCGGATCATTCCGGTTTTCATCAGTAGCGCGATCCCAACCGAGCCGCCAGACGCGTTGAAGGGCTATCACTTCGTCCAAATGCCGCTCGACAAACCTGCTGCGTTCAATTCGCTGATTGAGGCGATATGTCAGGCGGTTGATGAGACAGAGAAAGCTACTGTCAATCCCCATGATAAGAAAACTGGCAAGTCATTTAGCAGTGACTTTGACAGTTCATTCGGGTGAGCAAACCTATGCCTTCCCTCTTCCTCAGCCACTCCGGCCCCGACAAAGCCGCCGCCATCGACCTGAAGCGGCGGTTGCTGGCCAGCCCTGATGCGCAGGCGGCGGGGCTGAAGGTCTGGCTGGATGTCGATGATCTGGAAGAAGGCAAAACCTGGCAGTCACAACTAGAAGCCGCCATCGGCGCGGCCAGTGCCTTTGCCGTCATCGTCGGCAGCCAAGGTATCCGCAACTGGGTGCGGGCCGAGACCGACCTCGCCCTGTCGCGCGCAGTCAAGGACGAGAGCTTTCGCATCATCCCCATCCTGCAGGATGGCGGCTCGGAAAGCCTCACCCCCTTCGTCAAGCGTTACCACGCCATCCGCGACCCGCTGAACGACCCGGACGCGCTGCAACGCCTGCTCCGCGCTGCGCTGGGCCTCGACAAGGACGGGCTTCCTGTCCTGACCCACGACCCTTTCCCCGGTCTGCGCAGCATGTCCGAAGATTGGGCCGACCGCTTCTTTGGCCGCCGCGCCGAAACCGACGAGGTTCTGGCCCTGCTGCGCCGCCACCGCGTGGTGACCATCGTTGCCGACAGCGGCGCGGGTAAATCCTCGCTCGCCATGGCCGGGGTGGGCCATGCTTGGCGCGGCGGTGCTTTGCGCGAAGATCGGCCCAGCGCCGATGCCCCCCCGATCTGGCATGTCGTTACCATGCGCCCCACCGAGAACCCTAACGAGCAGTTGCGTGACGCCATTCAGTCCGCCGCCGGCCAACTCGGCCGCGATCAGGCCGCCATCGCCAGCTTGCGTCAGTCGCTGACGACCGACCCCGCCTTCGCCCTGCGCTGTGGCCTTGATCCGGCCAGCACCCACACGCTGCTGATCATCGACCAGGCCGAGGAACTCGTCACCCTTACCCCCCGCGACCGCCGCCCCGAATTCGGCCGCCTGATCGCAGCACTCGCCGACGCAATGGGCGACCGGCTGCACATCCTGATCACCCTGCGCTCAGACCACCTGAACCTTGTTGGCGGGGTCGAGGGGCTGGGGCCCATGATCCGCCCGCCCGAAGCGCAGTTCAACCTCAAACAACCCGTCGATCTGGCCGAGATCGTGCGCGGGCCGCTGGTGCTGGCGGGGCACCGCGACGAGGCCGAACAGCAGAACCTGATCGACCGGCTGCGCAAGGACCTGTCGAACCGCCCCGGCGATCTGGCGCTGGCGCAGATGACGCTCAGCCTCGCCTGGCGCGACCGGGACAAGCATGGCGGGCTGCTGGGGGCTTATGCCATGAACGGCGGCGCGCTGGTCGCGCTGGGGCGCGAGGCCGAAAGGGTCGAGCAAGCCCTGCCCCCCGACGACGCCGCGCGGCTGATGCCGATCTTCATCCGCCTGATCCGGCTGAGCGAAATCGACACCGGGGCCACCCGCCGCATCGCCGCGCGCGATGAATTCGATGACGACCAGAACCGTCTGATCGACCGGCTGGCGGGCGAGGATTGTGGTCGTCTGGTCCAGACAAGCGCCGCCCATGTCGAGATCGCGCATGAGGCGCTGATCACGCAATGGCCGCGGCTGCACGAGTATCTGATCGAACATGCGGGCGCGTTGCGCACCCTGTCCGACCTGATGCGCCGCGCGCACGATTGGGCGGCGGCGGGGAAAGGCACGACGCACCTGACCTCGCTGGCCGATGAAGAGCGGTTTCAGGCGCTGCGACAGGCGCAGGGGGCTTGGCTGGCACCGCTCGAGCGGCGGTTTCTGGACTGGTCAAGGACCGAGCATCAGCGCATTCGGGATGAGCGGGAGAAGACCGCTCGGCGTATCCGCAGTGGCATCTACGCGATATCTGTGCTGCTACTCGCGCTGCTTGGCGTGGCATGGTTCGCGTACGAGCGCGATCACAGCATGCGCATCGCAGAGATCGAAGCGCGTGAACAAGCTGAGATCGCATCTGCCGAGGCGGCGCGTGCTGCTCAATCCCGCGTCGATGCGTTGGCGCTGCTTGCGTTGTCGCAAGCAGAAACAAGCCCAGTGGATGCACTTAAGTTAGTGTTGGGGGCTTGGCCAGAGGACGATGCTGGGCCATTTCCGACACAATCTGTTGCATTTCGGGCCATCAGCACTGCACTGACCCACACACGCCCATATGAACTTTTGGCCAGCGATGCAGCCGGCCCGCACGTCGCTCTCTCACAAGACGGGCAACGAATTGCGGCGGGAGACGGCCACGGCTACGTGCTTTTTTGGGACGTCCAAACAGGCGGGCCTATTGCCCCCCCTGCCCAAGGACACGAGGCTTGGGTCAAGAGCATCGCTTTCTCTCCAGATGGCAATGTTGTTGTTAGCGGAAGTGAAGATGGCACGCTGCGCTTATGGGACCCGGGCACCGGCGCAACATTGGGTGAGCCCCTTCGCGGGCATGAAGGCTGGGTCAACAGCGTCGCCTTCTCGCCCGATGGAAGCCGCATCGTCAGCGGGGGCTTCGACAACACGCTACGCCTTTGGGATAGCGTCACCGGCGCACCGCTGGACACGCCCCTACACAGGCATGAGGACGTGTTTCCTCGTGGGGTCACGGCCGTCGCCTTCTCGCCCGATGGCAACCGCATTGCCAGCGGGGGCGGTGACGGCATACGTCTATGGGACATCGCCACCGGCCCCGCGTTGGCCGAGCCTCTCCGGGGGCATGAGTACGGAGTCGCCAGCGTCGCCTTCTCGCCCGATGGCAGCCGCATTGTTAGTGGGGGCAATGACGGCACGCTGCGCCTTTGGGATGCCGGCACCGGCGCGCCCATTGGCGAGCCCCTTCGCGGGCATGAGGGCTCGGTCAGCAGCGTCGCTTTTTCTGCTGACGGCAGTCGCATAATCAGCGGAGGGTGGGACGGCGCACTTCTTTTTTGGGATACTGAAACTCGAAGGGCTGTTCGAAACCCATTGCACGGGCACAGGGGCGGGGTTTTCAGCATCTCCTTTTCCTCTGACGCTCGGCACGTCGTGAGCGGAGGCGTGGACGAGACGCTCCGTCTTTGGGATACAGAACCTGGCACCGCTCTGGGAGACACGCTGAGAATAGGAGATGACCGTTACGTAAGATGGAGAAATGTGACTATCTCATATTCATCGGATCAACTCCTAGTTGCACAGGCGTTATTTTCCGGAGCGATCCAGATTTGGGACGTTCAGACCGGTGACGCGTTGGGTGATTTTCTGACCGGGCATGATGGTCGGGTAAACAGCATTGCCTTCTCCTCACAGGGAAATCGGATCGTTAGCGCGGGGCAAGATGGCACTGTCCGGGTCTGGGACACCGAAACCAGCGCGCCAGTATATGCTCCGATGCGAGGGCATGAGGGCCAGGTCACCAGCGTCGCCTTCTCGCCCGATGGCAGCCGCATCGTCAGCGGGGGCGATGACGGCACGCTCCGCCTTTGGGACCCTGCGACGGGTGCGGCGCTGGGCGAGCCGCTGCGTGGGCATGTGTTCCGGGTCTACAGCGTCGCCTTCTCGCCCGAT
>PXDM01000243.1 GCA_003565055.1 Paracoccaceae bacterium | reverse complement strand
TAACCGCCCGCGTGCAGCGCGGCGAGGTTTTCGCACCCATGCATTGGACCGGCGACACGGCGCCCACAGGCCGCGTGGATGCGCTGGTGGCGGCGGTCACGGACCCGGTTTCGGGCCAGCCGGAAAGCAAGGCCAGCGTCGTCGCCATCGCGCCGCTGGCCCCCGCTTGGTACGGATTCGCGGTCTCTTGCGCGCCGATGACCCCGAAATCCGACTACTGGGCGCGCGCGCGCCATGACAGTGGCTGGCGCTGCGAATTGGCGGGGCTGGAGACGCCTGCTGATTGGCAAGCCTATGCACGGATGCTCTTCAACCTGCCGGAGGCGACCTGCCTGAGCGTCGAGGACCGCATTCGCGGCACGCATCGGCTGGCATTGATGGAGGGGCGGCGCACGCTCGCCGCGCTCTTTGTCGCGCCTGACCCTGTGACACTCGCGCGGGGCCATGTGGCCGCGCAGGTCGGCGCGGAGGGCGCGGGTCTGCTCGCCGGGCGGCCTGCGCAGGGCATGCGCGATCCCGGCCCGACGGTCTGCGCCTGCCTCAATGTAGGACGTAACACGATCCTTGAGGCGATTGCCAAACAGGGGTTGAACTCGGTCGACGCGATCGGCGCGGCCCTGCAAGCGGGCACAAGCTGCGGGTCGTGCAAGCCGGAACTGGCCGCCCTTCTGGCCCAAAGGCTGGAGGCCGCAGAATGACCCTCGCCCCCTTTATCCACGCCATGGGGCGCGGGCCGGGGCGCGCGCGGTCGCTGACGGGGCCGGAGGCCGAAGACGCCATGCGCCTGATCCTTGCGGGCCGCGCGGATCGCCATGCCATCGGCGCGCTTCTCATGCTGATGCGCTACCGGGGCGAGACGCCTGACGAGATCGCAGGCTTCACCCGCGCGGTGCGCGAGAACCTGCCTGCGCTGCCGCAAGTGGACCTCGACTGGCCAAGCTATGCCGCCGGGCGCACGCGCGGGTTGCCATGGTTTCTCTGGGCCGTAAAAAGGCTTGCGCAAGGCGGCAAGCGCGTGCTCATCCATGGCTGGAACTCGCATCAATCGGATGGGGCGGATGTGCGCTCGGCCCTCGCGCTGGTCGGGATCGCGCGCGCGCAGGATGCGGACGACGCCGCGCGCTTGCTTGACCGCGACAACATTGCCTATCTGCCGCTTGAAGCCATCGCGCCGCGCCTGCTGGACCTGTTGCGCCTGCGCGAGGTTCTGGGGCTGCGCTCCTGTATCAACACGGTCTGCCGCATGCTCAACCCCGCGCAAGCCCCGGCGGCGGTGCAGGGCGTGTTTCACCCGCCTTACCTTGCGCTGCAACAGGCAGCTGGAGCGCTACTGGGCCAGCTGCAGCTTGCGATCCTTAAGGGCGGCGGTGGCGAGTTTGAGCGCAACCCGTCGAAACCCGTCACTCTCTGGCGATTGGTCGAGGGCCAGCCCGTCGAGACGCTGCTGCCGCCGCTGACCCCGGAGCCGCAGCGCCTGTCCGATCTGCCCCTGACGCTGGAGGATTTCGCGAGCGGCACGACGCAAGACCCCTTCGCCCGCGCCATTATCGCAGGCACAGCCGAGGCCGCGCGCCTCACCTCCCCGCAATCCATCCCTGCCTGAACTGGAGCCCGCGATGAAAACCTTTCCCATGTTCCTGCAAATGGCTGGCCGCCATGTCGTGATCGTCGGTGGGGGCGAGCAGGCCGCACAGAAAGCGCGCCTGATGCTGAAAACCGAAGCGCTGCTGGTGCTGGTCGCACCTCAGCTGGATGCGGAACTCGCGGCTCTCGTGGTCGACGGTCGGGCCACGCATGCCCCTGAATTGACCGTCGATCTGATGCGCGGCGCGGCACTGGTCTTTGTCGCCACTGGCTGCGTCGGGGCCGATTACGCGGCGCATGCGCTCTCCAAGGCAGCAGGCGCGCTGGTCAATGTCGTCGACCGGCCAGCGCTCTGCGATGCCAACACGCCCTCGCTGGTGGATCGCGACCCGGTGGTGGTCGCGATCTCGACCGAAGGCACCGCCCCGGTTCTGGCGCGACAGATCAAGTCGCGGATGGAGGTGCTGCTCGAACCTAATCTGGGCGAGTTGGCCGCGCTCGCGGGACGCCTGCGCGCGCAGGTGAGCGGCCAGATCCCGCAGGCGCAGCGGCGGTTCTTCTGGGACTGGGTTTTCAGCCGCGCGCCCCGGCAGGCCATTGCGCGCGGCGCGCTGCGCGATGCGGCGCGGCTCATCAAGGACGCGCTCGCGCGTGGCGAGACAGGGGCGGCGCAGGGCTCCATCGCGCTGGTCGGCGCGGGTCCGGGCGCGGCGGACCTCTTGACCCTGCGCGCGCTGCGCCTGCTGCAAGAGGCCGATGTGATCTTCTATGACCGGCTCGTGGACCCGAGCATTCTGGAACTGGCGCGCCGCGACGCAGAGCGGGTCTTTGTGGGCAAGGAAGTCGGCGCGTCCAGCTGGCCGCAGGAGCGCATCAATACGGTGATCGTGGCCGCCGCCAAGCGGGGCAAGAAGGTCGTGCGTCTGAAATCCGGCGATCCCGGCATCTTCGGACGGGTGGCCGAGGAACTGGACAGCGCAGGCGCTGCCGGAATCGCGGTCGAGATCGTGCCGGGAGTGACCGCTGCCAGCGCAGCTTGCGCGAGTCTCGCGCGCGGCCTCACCGAACGCGGGGTCACAGATCGCCTGATGCTCGCGACCGCAGCCTGCAAGCCCGCAGACCCCGACCCGGACTGGGCCGCGATGCTGCAGCCCGGCACATCACTTGCCATCTATATGGGTGTCGCGCGGGCCGAGAAGATTGTCCGCAGCATGGAGGCAGCTGGGATTCCCCTCTCGCTTGAAATCGACATTGTCTGCCATGCATCCACACCGAAAGAGCGAAAGATCCATTGCACGCTGTCGGACCTTCCCAAAATGGTCCGTGACGGTGCCGTTGAAAATCCGGCTGTCATTCTCGTGTCATGGCCGAAAGCGGAATTCTCTGTGCGCGCGGACTTTATCGCAGCGTGAACCTCAGCGGAATACTGTCTCTCAATCTGGCCAAAACCTGCTGAGTTGGTCGCGCATTATCGGATCAAGCGAAGCGAACTTTCCTATGTTCGTGAAGCGCTGCTGGCCCCGGCTTATCGGCATCATCAGACTTGGAGGCGGCCACGCAGCCGCCCCCAGTCGACATTCGCAATCAGAATTCCAAGAACCTGGCCTGAGCCTGGCGCCCCTCGCTGACCGCACGAATTTGGGGCTTTGGCATTTTGGGCGGCAACTCTTCTGCATTGCCGGGCAGCGGCCTGATCTTCTGCGGCTTGATAGCTTTCGCGTCGAAGCTGAAGCTCGAAAGCTCCGCCAAAAGGCTATCAGACTGCTGTTGCAGAGAACTCGCCGCAGCATTGGTTTCCTCCGCAACTGCCGCATTTTGTTGCGTCACCTGATCAAGTTGATTGACCCCAGAATTGATCTCCACCAACGCACTTGACTGATCTGCTGCGGCCACTGCAATCGCGGAAGCCTGCTCTGAGACTTCCTTCGCCTTTTGCAATATCTGCTCGAGACTTTGACCGGTCTTTGACACCAACTCTGAGCCGGACTCAACCTGCAGCGTGCTTTCAGAAATAAGCGACTTGATCTCCCGCGCTGATTCTGAGGCGCGCTGAGCAAGACTGCGAACCTCGGATGCGACAACTGCGAAGCCACGTCCGGCTTCCCCTGCGCGCGCTGCTTCGACACCGGCGTTCAAGGCCAGCAGGTTTGTTTGGAATGCGATATCGTCGATCACGCCAATAATCCGCGTGATTTGCTCTGAAGACTTCTCGATTTTCTGCATGGCACCGATCGCATTTCTCACAATCTCGGCGCCTTGCTCAGCGGTCACCCGATTGCTCTGGGTCGCATGTTCTGCTTCCTTCGCAAGACCCGCAGTCGACCTCACACTCTCGGTGAGCTCATTCAAGGCTGCAGCCGACTGTTCAAGTGTAGCGGCCTGCGTCTCCGCACGACTGGCGAGATCCTGAGAAGCAGAAGTGATTTCTTCCGACCCTCCGCGGACTTGGTCTGCAACACCGACAATACGCTGCATTGTTGCAGACAAGCTATTTGCAACCCGATTAAAGGCGAGACGAAGGTCTTCATACTCTTTGGGGAACGGATCGCCAGCCGGGCTTTCGATCTGATGGGTCAATTCCCCATCGGTCAGGCGTGTCAGCGCATTCTCGATGTCACGCACCACCCGCTGTTGCCGTTCATTGTCACGCTCCAGTCTTTCTTTTGTTTCTGCCTCCAGGCGCTTGCGCTCAGTCTCAGCGCGCCGACGGTCTATCGCATTTTCTTTGAATACATTGAGCGCCTGCGCGATCTTCGACAGATCACCGCTACCCTCAGTCCCGGTAATTTCAGTGTCGAGCTTCCCATCGGCCAGTGCTGTGGTCTGGCTCACAATAGAGGCGAGGCGCCGGGAGATGTAGAGAGAGAGGAAAACAGCGACGGCCGTGCCAAGAGCCGCAACGAAGATCACTCCAGCGATCACAGCGAAAACGGTGTTTTCGATCAGGCTATGGGTTTCGGCATTGATCGCTGCGCGTGTTTGCCGGATTTCCGCACGCACACGCTCAAGCTGAGCCATGACATCCTGCGTTGTCGCGTTGACCACGGCAAGCTGCTCGCGGCTGAGCATTTCAACGTCGCGCATCTCAGACACAACTGACCAGAATTCAGCCAGACCTGACTGCGTGGTGTTCAAAAGCGCGCGTTCCTGCGCCGTCAAGCCAGCGCCCGACAGGTCAGCGAGATAGCCGACCGTAGCCTCGTAGGGCTGTGTTGCAGTATCCAGTTCCGAAAGCGGCATCCCCTCGACAAAGCGGTCAACCCGAACCCGCGTTACCAGAAAACTGTCGGAGGCACGCAGCGCGCTATAAGCTGCGGCATCGGCGCCGCGCTCCTCGAACATGTTCACAAGACGACCAATATTCCGACGGTGCTCGATCCCCAATGATCGAATCCCCTCTGCCAGGACACGGCGCTGGTCATAAGTCGCGATGAAGGCTGTGAGCTCAGCGATATGGCGGTCCTTGAGTTCAACCATCATTTCAGTCGCTCGAATGCCCTGTGCCTGCATTTCTGCCGCAAGCGCGCGAACTTCGGCCATCTCATTCTGAACGCGCTCCGCGTCCATTGGATCCGCAGAAATCGTATAGTCGATGAGCGCAAACCCCGCCTCATTGACCTCTCGCGCCAGGCCTGCGGCGCTCACAGTGATATCGACCGCGTTTTCGATGCCGATCACTGCAGATGCCATCCTTGTCAGGCGATCCCAGTTGAACAGCCCAAGACCTACAATCAAGCTCAGGATCACGGCGAATGATCCGACGAGCTGAGTTCCGACTCTCATGTTACTTAGCATTTTTTCCTCGAGTTGATGTTCAACAACAATATGGCAGCGTTGGGTTTTCCGGGTTTAGAGGCGCGCGTGTCCTGTCCGTCGAAGGCTGGTCATCCTGCCGCCCGCGTGACGCGCGCATCTTCAGAGATGCGTTCGGGCAGGTCTGATGGGTCCATGCGATCCGGCAATGTGCGATATGCATGCAAAGTCGTGACAAGTTTTTCTGCCTGACGCCCGATCGTTGCAGCCACGGCCTGCGCGTCCTGCGCTGCACCCAGGGTCTGGCGATTGATGGCTTCAGCCTGATCGACGACGGCCTTGGCTTGCTCAAGCCGCGACGCCTGGTCCTGAGAACTGGTCGCGATTCCATCCATGAATTTGCGCACGCCAGAGGCACGCCCAACAATTGCGCCGAGCGCATCCGTTGTCCGATGCACAAGCGCAGATCCCTCAGACACATGGCCTGATGCCTGCGTGATGAGGTCGCGAATTTCACGCGCTGATGCAGCAACCCGTTCGGCCAGCCCGCGCACTTCGACTGCAACGACCGAGAATCCGCGCCCCGCAGCGCCCGCGCGCGCGGCTTCCACTCCCGCATTCAACGCCAGCAGATTGGTCTGAAAGGCGATATCTTCGATGACCGAGATGATTCGCGAGATCTGGTTCGAGCTGGTTTCGATTGCGCTCATCGCGCGCACAGCTTCCTGCGTGATTTCGCCCCCTGCTTCGGCCTCGCGCTCGTTCTCGCGGCTTTCGAGAGCGGCCTGGCGCGACTCGGACAATCCACTCGCAAGAAGCTCAATCATCGTTTGCAAGGCAGAGCGGCCATCACCGAGGCTTGCTGTCTGTGCTTGCGCACGCTCGAAGAGCTGCCGCCCTGCCCGCTCGATCTCTATTGCATCACTGCGCACGGCATTTGCGACCAGATCGACGCGCTCGAGCAGGTCATCGAGCATTTCAACCGTCTGATTGAACGCCAGGCGAATGCTGTCATATTCTTCCGGAAAGGGATCAGTTGCCGGGCTCTCAATCAGGGTTTTCAGATCGCCTTCGCTCAATCGCTGCAAACCGGCCCGGAGTTCTTCGACGACACGCTGCTTTTTCGCGGCTTCCCGTTCTTTTTCGCGCTCAGTCTGTTCCGCCAGACGCAATTGCGACAGGCGGAGCTCTTCAGACTTGGCCTGCGCATCATGTGCCTCTCGCAGAGCGTTTTCCGAGGTGGCAAAAGAGCGCGCCAACAAATGTACAATGAAGATCAGGACCGAAGCTTCGACCAGCAGAACGACCGCATGCAAGAACACGCGCCCGAAATCCGTCCCGCCCGGCAGGACCGCACTGGGCAGGACAATCGTCAAGCCCAGATGGTGGATGGCGACAAGACCCGTATAGAGCACAATCGGCCGCCAGTTGCAGTATATCGCAAGCACCGCAAGTGCGGCAAAGAACTGCATATGGATATCGACCTGCCACGGGTGATCGGAAAACTGATAGACGACGAGGCCGACAGTCACCGCCAGCGCTGCTGCTGATGTCATCTGCACAGAGCCACCTACGGGATTGCGCCAGTATTCAAACGAAACAAGCCCCGCCAGCACAATGGCGACCAGAAGCACATAAGTGTTTGGCAATGACAGAGCCCAGCCCACGACGGCGATCTGTGCGACCATTGCCCACAGCAGAAGACTGATGCCGAAAGCGCCTTTCTTCCTGATCTGCTCCAGGCTCACGGTGTCGGGATTTGTGACAGACGTCATTTGCGTTCCTCTGCGTTGATCATTGAGCGCAGAGCGCATAGGGCCGGAGGCCGATCTGGATGGCAGGAACCGACAAGCGCTGTGCCACTGCGCGTCGGTGCTCTGGCGAAAGCGTGGACAGGTCGAGTTCGGCGAGCCTGCCATTCCAGCGGATATCGCGGATGGGCAGGTTCAGGGCTGCGACCTCCTGCAACACAACATCTGCGGGAATCATCGGAGAGAAGACGAGCACAGTCGCCTGGTCATCAGCGCGCGGCGCGATATAGGGGAAGAACAGCGCGAGGGTCCCGAATAACGACACAAACACTGGCAAGACAGCATCCATAGACATTTACGATCCGATCAATTCATTGAGAAAGAACGGGTCGACTGTATCCTGCGCAAATTAACAATGGCTTATCGTCCACAGGGATGCGCCATAGGAAAAACGGACGAAATTTGCGACAACTTCTACGGGTTTCGACCACTGCGCGCAGGTCTGAGCGCCCGCCGATGCAGGTGATATCTGGCGGACGGGCGCGCAGAGACGACACACAGGCCGCGCGCAGTCGCATCAGGCGTGGCAGTTCACAGAGGCTTGGGACGCAGGTTGCGCAAAAACGCGCAGGCTGTGTCGATGGCCGCGCTCATGGCGCTTGTGTCAACATATTCATCCGGATGGTGGCTGATCCCGCTCTGGCAGCGGGTAAGGAGCATGCCGACGGGACAGAGCTCCGCCATGGCCGATGTGTCATGCGTGGCACCGGATGGCAGGTCCATCGCGTCATGACCGCAGGCCCGCAGCGCATCACCCAAGGCCGCGCGCAGAGCCAGTGCACAAGGGGTCGCGGCCTGCGCATAGGTCCGCGTCATCGCCAGCCCGAGCCCCCGGCGCGCGGCGATGGCCTGCGCGCGCTGCGCCAGATCATCGCCTGCCTGCGCACGCAGCGCATCATCCGGGGCGCGCAACTCAAGCGTCAGCGCGACCTCTCCGGGCACTGCATTCACCGCCCCCGGCCTGACCTGCAATGCGCCGATATTGGCCAGGAGGCCCTCCGTGTCCCGCGCCATGGCCTCGACCGCGAGGGTCAGTTCCGCCGCCCCGGCGAGCGCATCGCGACGCAATGCCATCGGCATGGTGCCTGCATGCGCGGCCATCCCTGTCAGCGTGACGCTGTGGCGCTCGATGCCACAAATCGCTGTGACCACGCCCAGCGCCTGCCCGGCCTGTTCCAGCACTGGCCCCTGTTCGAGATGCAGTTCAACCCAGCCAAGCACATCCGCCGGATCGCGCCGCAATCCCGGCAGCGCCTCGGGGTCGAGGCCGAAATGCTGCATCGCGTCGCGCAGGCGGATGCCATCGCGGTCACGCAGGTCGAGCGCGGCCATGTCGAACTGGCCCGCGAGGACGCGCGGCCCCATCAGCGCTGTCGGGAAACGCACACCCTCTTCATCAGCGAAGGCGAGCACCTCGACGCCGAAGGGCAGCGCATGGCCATCGCGTTGCAGCCACGCGAGCGCAAGCACCGGCAGCACAACGCCCATGATGCCGTCATAGGCCCCACCCTCGCGCACGCTGTCCTGATGCGAGCCCATGAGCAGCACTGGCGCGTCTGCAGGCCCGGCAAGCCGCCCGATCAGCGTGCCTGCGGCATCGAGCGAGACCGTCAGCCCCGCCTGTTCCATCAACTCGGTCAGGACCGCGAGTGCCGCGCGGTGTTCGGGCGTGAAGGGCAAGCGCGTGACGCCGGGACCGGATTCGGAACAGGCGGCGAGCCGGTCGAGCCAGCCTTGCGCGACTTGGCCCCAGTCGATGTCAGTCATGCGCGCGCTCCGGGGCGTTGCGGGTGGGGACCGTGGGCCACCAGGCAGCGTAATCGCCGCTCTGGCTGCGGCGATAGAGCTCTTCGAGCGCGGGGAGCGGTGCTTCGGACCAGTCAATCCGCAAGCTCAAAGGCGGGGTGTCGTCACTGACGACGAGCAGGGCCGCGGATTGCAGCCCCCGCGTATCGCCACCCGCCGCTTCGGCGGCGGATAATGCGGTCAGGAGGCGCTGCGCGAGCGGGCCGGTCGCATCAAGATAGGCGTCGCGCAGATCCGCGAGCACCTGCGCCCCCGCGAGCAGATTGCCCGAGACGACCAGCCCCGGCGCGACGTGCGCGCCCTTCCAGTCGGTATTTTGCGCACCTGTATGGCAGGCCGTGGCCCCGCTCCGGTCGATCAGCGCGAGTTGCCGCCAGGCCTGGCCACAGTCACGCGCAACCAGTGCCGCGAGCGTGTCGGGCGCGCTGCGGCCATCGCGCATCATCTCCAGCGCATCTTCGCCCCAGAGCGTGGAGGGCGCAGCCCCCTGCGAGGCCGACAGCCCGGCGCGCGAATCGCCGCGCAAGACCCAGCCGCCGACGCAAAGCGCGCCAGTCGCCGCCGCACCGCCCAGCGCGCCCGTGCTCAAATCTTGCGCAAGAATCGAAAAGGTCATCTGTTTATGTCTCCCGCTTGGGCCAATTTATCATGAAAGTTTTGACCGATGCAATTTATCATGATAATTTTCGGCGAATGATCATGGCTACAGGGAGTGCCGGACATGACCTTTTCTTCGCTCACCCGTCGCGGCTTCGGGGTTCTGACCGCCGCACTTCTCGCAAGCTCCGCGCTGGTTGCCCCGGCCGCGGCGCAGACACCGCCGGGCGTGCTGGTCGTCGGCCAGATTGCCGAACCGCAGGCGCTTGATCCGCATGCGGTCACAGCGGTCAACGACTTCCGCATCCTGATGAATATCTATGACGGGCTGGTGCGCTACGCCTCCGGCACGCTGGAAGTGGAGCCCGCGCTGGCAACCGGCTGGGAGATTTCCGAGGATGGCACGGTCTACACGTTCAGCCTGCGCGACGATGTGCTGTTTCACGATGGCAGCAGCTTTGACGCTGAGGCCGTGGTCTGGAATTTCGAGCGCATGCTCGATGAAGATCACCCCTATCACGGCACCGGCCCCTTCCCGCTGTCCTTTTTCTTCAGCGCCATAGACACTGTCGAAGCGCTCGACGCGACAACAGTGCAATTCACCCTCACTGAGCCCTATGCGCCCTTTCTGTCGAATCTCGCCTATCCGACCGGGTTGATCGTCTCGCCCGCCGCCGTGATGGAACATGGCAGCGATTTCGGGCGCAACCCGTCGGGGACAGGCCCGTTCCGCTTCGCTGAATGGCGGTCGAACGAGCGGGTCGTGGTGACGCGCAATGACGATTACTGGGACGGGACTGCGGGCACCGAGGCCGTGATCTTCCGCCCGATCACGGATGCCAATACCCGCGTGGCCGAGATGCTCGCAGGCGGAATTGATGTGATGGTCGAAGTGCCGCCTGTGGCGCTGTCGCAATTTCGCGGCGGGCAGCACAGCGTGCATGAACAGGCGGGCCCGCATCTGTGGTTTCTGATCCTGAATGCCAAGGAAGGCCCTTTCGCGGACAAGCGTGTGCGTCAGGCTGCGAATTACGCGATCAACAAGGAAGCGCTGGTGGATGATGTGCTCGAAGGCACGGCAACCATCGCCGCTGGCCCGACCCCGCCCGCTTTCGCCTGGGCCTATAACGAGGAGCTGGAGCCCTATCCCTATGATCCCGACCGCGCCCGCGCGCTGATCGCCGAGGCCGGTGCCGAAGGCGCGCGCCTGACCTTCTATGTGACCGAAGGCGGCTCGGGGATGCTCGATCCGATCCCGATGGGCACGGCCATTCAGGCCGATCTGGCCGCAGTGGGCTTTGATGTGCAGATCGAGACCTATGAATGGAACACGTTTCTGGGCCGGGTGAATCCCGGTCTCGAAGGGCGCGCGGATCTGGCGCAGATGGCCTGGATGACCAACGATCCTGACACCTTGCCCTTCCTTGCCCTGCGCAGTGAGGCCTGGCCCGATGCGGGCGGGTTCAATTCGGGCTATTATTCCAACCCCGAGGTCGACGCATTGCTGGAAGCCGCACGGGTGGAGACCGACCCCGACGAGCGCGCACGGCTCTACCGCGAGATGCAGGTGATCGTGCAGGACGATGCGCCCTGGGTCTTTGTCGCGAATTGGGTGCAGAATGCCGTGACGTCGGCGGCGGTGGAGAATTTCCAGCTCGAACCCTCTTTCTTCCTGCTGCTGCGCGATGTGGTGAAGAACTGAAGGCGCGGTCAGGGGGCGCAAGCGCCCCCTGTTTTGAGTATTTCCGGCAAGAAAATGAACAGGGGCGCGGATGGGCGGATATATCCTGAAACGGTTGATTTCGGCCATTCCGGTGCTGCTGGGCATTACGGTGATCGTGTTTCTGATCATGGCGATGATCCCCGGCGATCCGGCCACGGCGATCCTGGGCAGCTATGCGACGCCGGAAAATGTCGAGCGGCTGAACCGCCATCTGGGGCTGGATGAGCCGCTCTGGCGGCAGTATTTCATCTGGCTGGGCAATCTGGTGCAGGGCGATTTCGGGCGCTCCTTCGCGCTCAACCGCCCGGTTCTCGATGAGATCCTCGACCGCTTCTCGGCCACGCTGATCCTCGCGGGCACAGCTTTCGTGCTCTGCGCGCTTTTCGGCATTCTGGCCGGTGTGGTCTCTGCCGCGCGGCAATACGGGCTCGCGGACAAGGCGATCACCTTCGTTGTGATCCTCGGGATTTCCGTGCCCTCATTTTTCCTCGGCATGATGATGATCCTCTTCTTCGCAGTGCAACTGCGCTGGTTTCCGGTCTCTGGCATGTATTCGATCTGGGGCGGCGGCGATCTGCCTGATCTGATCCGGCATCTGACCATGCCTGCACTGGCGCTCTCGGTCGTGGCCACAGGCGTCGTGGCGCGGCTGTCGCGGGGCGCGATGCTCGAAGTGCTGCGGCAGGATTTCATCCGCACCGCGCGGGCCAAGGGGGTCGGTGAGCGCCGCGTCATCTGGGGCCATGCCCTGCGCGCGGCGATGGTCGGCATCATTCCGGTGCTGGGCATTCAGGCGGGTTTCGTGCTCTCGGGCGCAGTCTATATCGAGATGGTGTTTCAATGGCCCGGTGTGGGCCGGATGCTGGTCGACGCGATCCTCAAGCGCGATATCCTGCTGGTGCAGGGCGGCGTTGTCTTCATCGCGGCCTGTTATGTCGGCTTCAACATCGTCGTCGATGTGGCGCAGGCCTGGCTGGACCCGAGGATCAAGACATGAGCCTCTTCCTGCGTCTTCTGTTTCGCAACAAGCTCGCGGGCTTCGGCGCCGTGGTGCTGGGGATCATCGTGGTGCTGGCGCTGCTCACGCCCATTCTGCCGCTGCATCCGCCGAATGAAACCAACACGGCCAATCGCTTCCTGCGGCCGCTGGCGGACGGGCATCTGCTGGGCACGGATCATCTGGGGCGCGATCTTCTGTCGCGGCTGATGTGGGGCACGCGGCTGTCGCTGGCCGTAGGCTTTGCGGCAGCCTTGGTCGCGGGGCTTGTCGGCGCGGCCATAGGCGTGATGGCGGGCTATTTCGGCGGGCGCACGGATAACGTGACCATGCGCGGCATCGACATGCTCATGGCCTTCCCCTACATCCTGCTCGCGCTTGCGATTGTCGCCGTGCTGGGGCCGGGGCTTCTGAACGCGCTGATCGCGGTCGCGGTGGTCAATATCCCGTTTTTCGCGCGGAATATCCGCGGCGTCACCGTCGGCATCGCGCATCGCGAATTCATTGATGCCGCGAAACTCGCGGGCATGGGCCATACGCGCATTCTGCTGACCGAGGTGGTGCCCAATATCGTGCCTGTGGTCGTGATCGCCATGTCCACAACCATCGGCTGGATGATCCTGGAGACAGCGGGCTTGTCCTTCCTCGGGCTTGGCAGCCAGCCGCCGCAGGCTGATCTGGGTTCCATGCTGGGCGAGGCGCGCTCGGCGCTGATCACGGCACCGCATACCTCCATCGTGCCCGGTGTGATGATCCTGCTGATCGTCATGTCCGTGAACCTGCTCGGTGACGGCATCCGCGATGCGCTGGACCCGCGCCTGCGGTCTGGCGCGCTGGCGCGGCCCATGGCCACGACGCGAGTGGAGCGCGCCGAGGCCCCTGCCCCCAAAGGTGACGGTCTTCTGAGCATCGACGCGCTGGAGACCGAGTTTCAGGTCGGCAAGCGTGTCTACAAGGCCGTGAACAAGGTCTCGCTGGAACTGCGCCCCGGTGAATGTCTGGGGCTGATCGGCGAGAGCGGCTCGGGCAAATCAGTCACGGCGCTCTCGGTCATGGGGTTGGTCGCCTCGCCGCCCGGCGTGATCACCGGGGGCGCGGTGCGGCTGGAGGGGCAGGACCTGATCGGCGCGCCCTATGAATTGCTGCGGTCTCTGCGCGGGCGCAAGGTGGCCTATATCTTTCAGGACCCGCTTTCGACCCTGCACCCGCTCTACCGCATCGGCGATCAGTTGATCGAGGCGATCCGCGTCCACGAACCCGTCAGCCAGGCGCAAGCCCATAAGCGCGCGGTCAAGCTGCTGGAGGATGTGCGCATCCCCAATGCGGCTGCGCGGGTGCGCGCTTATCCGCATGAGCTCTCGGGGGGGATGCGCCAGCGCGTGGGCATCGCCATGGCGCTCGCCAATGACCCCGATATCATCATCGCTGATGAGCCGACGACCGCGCTGGATGTGACCGTGCAGGCGCAGATCCTCGCACTTCTGTCGGAACTGCGCCGCTCGCGGGGGCTCGCGATCCTCTTCATCACGCATGATTTCGGTGTCGTGGGCCAGCTTTGCGACCGGGTGGCGGTCATGTATGGTGGCCGGATCGTCGAGGCCGGCCCCACAGCCGACGTGCTCGCGGCCCCGGCGCATCCCTATACCAAGCGGCTCATCGCCTGCGTGCCCGAGCTTGGCGGCGGGCGGCGGGTGATGGCGGCCATTCCGGGCCTGCCGCCTGCGGTCGATGACCTGCCGCCGGGCTGCGCCTTCGCACCGCGCTGCGACAAGGCGCAGACGGCCTGCCGCACGGGCGAGATCGCGCTTGAGGGGACGCATCGCCAGATCCGTTGCCTGTTTCCGGAGGTCACGCCATGACGCTCGCGCTCAAAACCACGGATCTCGCCAAGACATTCGACATCGGCAAACGCCTGATCGGCCCGCCGCGTGCGCAGGTTCACGCCGTCCATCCCGTGTCGCTCGATGTGGCACAGGGCGAGACGCTGGGCATCGTGGGCGAATCGGGATGCGGCAAATCCACCCTCGCGCGGATGCTGGTGGGACTTTTGCCGCCAACATCGGGCAGAATCGAGATCGAGGGCCGCGCGCTGGACCGCGCGGATCCGGCGGCTTTCGGGCGGCTGATCCAGTATGTGTTCCAGGACCCGGTTTCCAGCCTCAACCCGCGCAAGACCATCCGGCAGATCATGGAAGTACCGCTGCGCCTGCTGCATGGCCTGAGCGGGCGCGCGCTTGACGCGCGGATTGCGGAACTGTTCGCAGCGGTCAATCTGCGGCCCGAATTCCTCAGCCGCTACCCGCATGAATTCTCCGGCGGGCAGGCACAGCGCATCGGGATCGCGCGCGCTCTCGCGGCCAGTCCGCGCATCCTGATCCTTGATGAGCCCGTCTCGGCCCTCGATGTGTCGGTGCAGGCGCAGGTCCTGAACCTGCTGGCAGAGCTGAAAACCGAACTGAACCTGACCTATCTCTTCATCAGCCATGATCTCGCCGTGGTCGAAGCCGTGAGCGACCGCATCGCTGTGCTCTATTTCGGGGCCGTCGTGGAAACCGGGCCCGCCGAAAAGGTCTTTGCGCATCCGCGCCATCCCTATACGAAGCTGCTGGCGGATTCGGCACCCGTCGTGGGCCGCGCGCTTGGCGGTGCGCAGTCCGGCGAATTGCCCGATCCGCTCAACCCGCCACCGGGCTGCGCTTTTGCCGGGCGTTGCCCGCGCGCCAGCGATCTCTGCCGCAGCGAGCGGCCTGCGCTGCGCGTTGTTGAAGGAGATCAGTTTGCAGCCTGTCACCACCCGCGCGATCCCTGAACGCCTCTCGCGCCCGCAACAGGTGGCCGAAGCCATCAAGTCATGGGTCATGGCGAAAGGCTGGCGACCGGGGGACCGGCTGCCGTCAGAGGCGGAACTGATCGACCGTTTTGCGATGTCGAAAGGCACGATCCGCGAAGCGATCCGCATCCTTGAGGCGCAGGGCCTCGTCAAATCGCGCACAGGACCCGGTGGCGGCGTCTTTGTCCATCAGGTCTCGGAAGAACGCGCCACGGCGCTGCTTGGCAATTACTTCTATTTCGAACATCTGACGATCGACGATGTCTATCAGATCCGCAAGGCGCTGGAGCCCGAACTCGCGGCCTCGCTCGCAGGCAGGCTGAGCGATGCGCAATTGCGCGCGCTTGAAGAGGTGATGACCTGCTATGACGCCCCGGCGCGCTCCGCTGCAGAGGAGCGCGATCAGCACATCGCCTCGCTGCGCTTTCACGCGCTTCTGGCGGAAATGTCCGAAAACCCGCTGATGCGCTTCCTGATCCGCTTCACGGCCAATATGCTGGCCGATATCACCGTCTCGCGCAAACTCTATACCCAGCCCAATCAGGAACTCTGGGCCTCGGGGCTGGACTATCAGCAACGCCTGATCGCGGCGCTGCGCAGCGGTGACAGCGCGGCGGCGCGCAGTATTCTGGCCGAGCATATGCACAATGCCCACCGGCTGATGCATCTGCAGGAAACCGTCCTGACCCAGCGCTTCCTGCCCGAAAGCAAGATCATCTGATCGCGTTCAGGCGCCGATATAGGCGCGCAGGGCCGCGCGCGCGCCGTCAGACCAGATCATCGCGTGCCAGCGCGTGAAAGCCGCGCGAAAGGGCTCTGCCTGCGCCAGATCGCCATAGATCCGGCTCTGCTCCAGCCAGGCGGCGGGACGCGCCCGCGCCTGCTCGGCGACCTGCGACAGCGCGCTCCATTGCGGATCGTTGGGCGCGATGACCGAGCCATCCTCGCGCTGCCCCGCGCACATCCGCGCCCAGAACGCCTGCGACAACGCCAGCCCATCGAGCGCCGCCCCCGAGGCCAGCGCATCGCGCAGGCTGGGCAGCACGAAACCGGGGTGGCGCGACGCGCCGTCGAAGGCCACGCGCCGGATCGTGTCATGGATCGCCGTATTGGCGAAACGCCGCGCGATGAGTGCCACATATTGCGCAGGCGTCATGCCCGGCACAGGCTGGACATGGGGCGCGATCTCGCCCAGCGCGACCTTGTGAAACAGCGCATTGATCTGCGGATCGGCCATCGCTTGCGCCACTGTCTCGACACCGAGGATCTCGGCCACATTGCCGATGACCTGATGCCCGGCATTGAGGATTCGCAGCTTCTGCGCCTCATGGCCATGCACGTCCGTCGTGAACTCGACGCCCACCTCTTCCCAGGCGGGCCGCCCGGCGCAGAAGCGATCCTCGATCACCCATTGACGAAAGGGCTCATGCGTCACGGGGGCCGCGTCCCGAATACCGAAAGAGGCCGCCAGCGCGATCTCCGCAGGCCCGGTCGCGGGCACGATGCAATCGACCATCGCATTGGGAAAGCTGCATTCCGCCGCGATCCACGCGGCCAGTCCGGGGTCCTGCATCTGCGCGAGCCCCACGACGGCCTGACGCAGCACCGCGCCATTCGATTGCAGATTGTCACAGGACAGGCAGGTGAACGGCCCCAGCCCCCGCGCCCGGCGCAGCCTGAGCGCTGCCACCATCGCACCAAAGGCCGTCCGGGGCTGCTCGGGATGGGTGGCGTCATGGACAATATCGGGGTGATCCTGCGCGAAAGCCTGTGTGGCGGAATTGAGGAAATAGCCGCCCTCGGTCACGGTGAGCGACACGATGCGGATATCAGGCGCGGCCATGCGCGCGATGAGGCTTGCATGGCCATCCTCGACCGGCAGAAACCCGATCATCGCGCCGGTCACCTCTGCCGAGCGCGCATCCGGGTCCAACGCGATCAGCGTGTTCAGGCAGTCCTGCCCCAGCAACCGCGCGCGCATGGCCGCATCATCGGGCCGCACGCCCGCGCCGAGGATCGCCCAGTCCCGCGCCTGCCCGGTCTCCATCAGCCGATGCAGATACCACGCCTGATGCGCGCGGTGGAAATTCCCCAAGCCGATATGCAGGATACCCGCAGACAGCGCCGCGCGGTCATAGCCGGGGCGGCGGGTCTGTGCGGGCAAGCTGTCGAGCGTCGCTTGCGAGAGCTGGGTCAGCTCATCCATTGGCCGCCATCCACGTTATAGGTTTGTGCAACGATGTAATCGGCCTCCGCCGAGGCGAGAAACACGGCCATGCCGGTCAGATCCGCCGCCTGCCCCATCCGGCCATATGGAACCGCCGCACCGACCTCGCGCTTTTTCTGGCCCGGTGCCTTGCCCTCGTATTTCGCGAAAAACGCATCCACCCCGTCCCAATGCGCGCCATCCACCACGCCGGGCGCGATGGCATTCACATTGATCCCATGCCTGATCAGGTCCAGCCCCGCCGATTGCGTCAGGCTGATGATCGCGGCCTTGCTTGCGCAATAGACCGCAACAAGCGCCTCGCCGCGCCGACCGGCCTGGCTGGCCATGTTGATGATCTTGCCGCCCTGCCCGCGCGAAATCATGTGCTTCGCCACGGCCTGAAGAGTGAACAGACTGCCCGCGACATTGATCTCGAAGCAGCGGGCGTAATCGTCGCGCGTGATCTCGACAATGGGCGCGGCGGTGAAGATCGCGGCATTGTTGATCAGGATGTCGATCTGGCCGAACCGGGCAACGGTCGCGTCAACGGCGGCGTCGATGCTGGGCTGCTGGGTCACGTCCATCTCGACCGCGAAGGCCGCATCGCCCAGACGCGCGGCCTCCGCGCGGGCGCGGGCGATGTCGATATCAGCGAGCGCCACCTGCGCGCCCTCGCGCAGATAGGCTTGCGCGAAACTGAGCCCGATGCCGCGCGCCGCCCCGGTGATCAGCGCGGTTTTACCTTCCAGTCGCTTCACGGCAGACGGTTCCCCGACTCATCAAACCTGTGCAAGACATCGGCGCGCGGGGTCAGATGGATCCGGTCGCCATGCTTGAAACTGATCTCTCCATCCACGCGCACAGTGATCGTCTCGGCCAGTCCGGTCTCATGGACATGAAAGAACGTGTCGGAGCCCAGATGCTCGGAGACACCGACCACCCCCGACCATGTGCCCTCCGTCGCGGACACGCTCATATGCTCGGGGCGGATGCCGATCGTATGGGCCTGATGGCGCTGCGCCTCTGCCCCGGTGATCAGGTTCATCTTGGGCGAGCCGATGAAGCCCGCAACAAAGGTATTCTTCGGCGCGCGGTAGAGCTCCAGCGGGCTTCCAACCTGCTCGATGCGGCCTGCATGCAGCACCACGATCTTGTCGGCCATGGTCATCGCCTCGACCTGATCATGGGTCACATAGATCATCGTCGTCTTGAGCCGGTTGTGCATCTCGCTGATTTCCAGCCGCATGCCCACGCGCAGCGCGGCATCGAGATTTGAGAGCGGCTCGTCGAACAGGAACGCAGCCGGTTCGCGCACGATGGCGCGACCAATCGCGACACGCTGGCGCTGGCCGCCCGACAACTGGCCGGGGCGGCGTTCCAGATAGTCCGTGAGGTTGAGCACAGCGGCCGCCTGCTCCACCAGACGGTTCTGCTCGGCCTGATCCATCCCCGCCATGCGCAGCGGAAAGGCGATATTCTTGCGTACGGTCATATGCGGATAAAGCGCATAGGACTGAAACACCATCGCCAGCCCGCGCTTGGCCGGCGGGATCGCGGTGGCGTCCTTGCCGTCGATCACGATGGCCCCGGAACTGACATCCTCCAGCCCCGCAATCAGCCGCAGCAGCGTGGATTTGCCACAGCCCGAGGGGCCGACAAAGACCGCGAATTCGCCATCTTCAATGGTCAGATCCAGCGGCGGGATGACGGTGACATCGCCGAAACTCTTGGTCACCTGCTCCAGAACAATGCGTCCCATGATGAAATCCCCTTACTTGACGGCGCCGAAGGTCAGGCCGCGCACGAGTTGTTTCTGGCTGAACCAGCCGATGATCAGGATCGGCGCGATGGCCATGGTCGAAGCTGCCGAAAGTTTGGCGTAGAACAGCCCCTCCGGGCTGGAATAGCTGGCGATGAAAGCGGTCAACGGGGCCGCGCGCGCGGCCGTCAGGTTGAGGGTCCAGAACGCCTCGTTCCACGCCAGAATGATGTTGAGAAGCATGGTCGACGCGATGCCCGGAATGGCCATGGGCGTAAGCACATAGAGGATTTCCTGCCGCAGCCCGGCCCCGTCCATGCGCGCGGCTTCAAGGATCTCGCCGGGGATTTCCTTGAAATAGGTGTAGAGCATCCAGATCATGATCGGCAGGTTGATCAGCATCAGCACGATGGTCAGCCCGAAGCGCGAATCCAGAAGACCGAGCTTGATGAAGATCAGATAGATCGGATATAGCACCCCCACCGCAGGCAGCATCTTGGTCGAGAGCATCCACAGCAGGATATCCTTGGTCCGGCGCGAGGGCACGAAGGCCATCGACCAGGCCGCAGGGATCGCGACCATCATGCCAAGGATCGTGGAGCCGCCCGCGATGATGACCGAATTCCACAGGAAGCGGCTGTAATTCGAGCGCTCCTGCACGACGCGGTAATTCTCCAGCGTCCAGTCGAAGAAGAACCACACGGGCGGATCGGCGATGGCCTGCGCCTCGGTCTTGAAGCTGGTCAGGATCGTCCAGAGGATCGGAAAGAAGATCAGCAGACCGATGCCCCATGCAATGAGCGTGTTAAGTGTCTTGCGTTGTGTCGTGACAGAACGTGCCATGATCGGTCCCCCTCAGCGGTCCAGGTTCTTGCCAACGATGCGCATCAGAAACAGCGCAAAGATGTTGGCCAGAATGACCGCGTAAATCCCCCCTGCAGAGCCGAGCCCCACATTCTGGCTTTCCAGCACGCGCTGATAGATCAGATAGGTCAGCGTGCGGGTCCCGAAGGAGCCTTGCGTGGTCACGAAAATCTCGGCGAAGATGGCGAGCAGAAAGATCGTCTGGATCAGGATCACGATCGTGATCGCGCGCGCCAGATGCGGCAGGATGATATGCCAGAAGCGCGACAGCACCGGCGCACCGTCCATCTCGGCCGCTTCCAGCTGTTCGCTGTCGAGCGACTGGATTGCCGTCAGCAGGATCAGTGTGGCAAAGGGCAGCCATTGCCAGGATACGATCAGAATGATCGACGCCATCGACGCATCTGACAGCCAGATGATCGGATCAGCCCCGAAAAACCGCCACAGATG